>NZ_AKJP02000004.1:0-183788 GCF_000282275.2 Pseudomonas sp. GM30
AACGCTGCTGTCAACACCTCTTTTTCTCCGCTTTCGACCGAGAGGATCGAACCGTCAAAAGAGCCAAACATCACCGCTCTTTCAACTCCTTCCAGGCCTCGATGAACTGAAGCAAGCCGCTGTCGAAAACTGCGTAACCCATTGAATCTCAAGGAGTTTTCCGTTTCGACTGCGCCGGAAGTGGGGCGAATTATAGACCTCTAGAATTCGCCGTCAACCCTTATTTCAAACTTTATTCAGCTTTCAGCGTGATACGTGCAAATGCCTTCTTGCCCGCCTGGCAAACGTGAGTCGCGCCCAGTACATATATAAAGGAGCGATCAACCACCTCACCATCAACACGCACACCGCCAGAAGCCAACAGATCACGCGCCGCCGCCGAGTTCTTCACCAGGCCTGCTTTATTAAGGACAGCCGCAATCGGCATATCCTCAGCAGAAGCCAGCTCAATCTCTGGCAGATCATCAGGCAACTCACCATCCTTCATACGGTTACCCGCAGCGCGATGAGCATTGGCCGCAGCCTCCTCACCATGGAAGCGCGCAACAATCTCTTCCGCCAGCTTTATCTTGATGTCGCGCGGGTTAGCCCCCGCCTCTACATCTGCACGGAAGGCATTGATCTCATCCATCGAACGGAAGCTGAGCAGTTCAAAGTAACGCCACATCAACGCATCCGGGATCGAGACCAGCTTGCCGTACATCACACCTGGCGCCTCTTGGATGCCGACGTAGTTGCCCAACGACTTGGACATCTTCTTCACGCCATCCAGACCTTCGAGCAACGGCATGGTCAGAATGCACTGAGCCTCCTGACCATAACTGCGCTGCAGCTCACGCCCCATCAGCAAGTTGAACTTCTGATCGGTTCCACCCAACTCGACATCCGCGCGCAGAGCAACCGAGTCATAGCCCTGGACCAGCGGGTAGAGGAACTCATGAATAGCGATCGGCTGATTAGTGGAGTAACGCTTGTCGAAGTCATCACGCTCAAGCATGCGTGCGACGGTGTACTGCGAAGTGAGACGAATGAAGTCCGCCGGCCCCATCTGATCCATCCAGGTGGAGTTGAACGCAACTTCGGTTTTAGCCGGATCAAGAATCTTGAACACTTGAGTCTTGTACGTCTCGGCGTTTTCCAGAACCTGCTCGCGAGTCAAGGGAGGACGAGTGGCACTCTTGCCGCTTGGATCACCGATCATCCCGGTGAAGTCACCAATAAGGAAGATCACCTGATGCCCCAATTCCTGGAACTGGCGCAGCTTATTAATAAGCACGGTATGACCCAAGTGCAGATCCGGGGCGGTTGGATCGAAACCAGCCTTGATACGCAGCGGCTGGCCGCGCTTGAGCTTCTCGATCAGCTCGGACTCGACCAATAGTTCTTCCGCACCACGTTTAATCAGCGCTAGCTGCTCTTCAACCGACTTCATAACAGACCCGCAAGGCTCAGATTCAAAGGGAACCAACCATACAAGATCGTGCACCAATTACAAGTTTTGCCCGGCGCACGGACACCAATCTGCAGACAGGGTGTCTGTAGACTTGCTTCGGGGATGATTTGGTTATATTTTATACAGTTATTTCATCTTCATCATGTCATTCATCTTTTCCAATTCATCTTTTTTCAAAGTCAAAATTACTTATGACCACTGAACCGTCTAAAGCGCCACCGCTTTACCCGAAGACCCACCTGCTCGCCGCAAGTGGAATCGCCGCGCTTCTCAGCCTGGCGCTCCTGGTATTTCCTTCCAGTGATGTTGAAGCCAAAAAGACAACCCTGAGCCTTGAACTGGAAAGTCCTGCTGAACAACTGACACAAGATCAAGACGCTGCTGATGCGGCTCAAGCCACAAATGAGCCAGTAACCTCGCCGTTCGCGCAGATCGAAAACAGCGCCGAAGACACTCCGAAAACCGCTGAAGCCGCACCGGCGCCCACTCCTGTTGCCGAGAAACCAAAAGCCCCGGGGCACCGCGAAGTTGTCGTATCCAAAGGCGATACGCTCTCTACACTGTTCGAGAAAGTCGGTCTGCCAGCCGCTGCTGTGCACGAAGTGCTGGCCAGCGACAAACAAGCCAAACAGTTCAGCCAGCTCAAGCACGGCCAGAAACTCGAGTTCGAACTGAACCCGGAAGGTCAACTGACCAGCCTGCACAGCAAAGTCAGCGACGTCGAAACCATTACCCTGACCAAGAACGACAAGGGCTACGCGTTCAACCGCGTTACCGCCAAGCCAACCGTTCGCACGGCTTACGTCCACGGCGTCATCAATAGTTCGCTATCACAGTCCGCCGCTCGCGCAGGCCTGTCCCACAGCCTGACCATGGATATGGCCAGCGTATTCGGCTACGACGTCGACTTCGCTCAGGACATCCGTCAGGGCGATGAATTCGACGTGATCTACGAGCAGAAAGTGGTCAACGGCAAGGCCGTGGGCACTGGCCCGATTCTGTCTGCGCGCTTCACCAACCGCGGCAAGACTTACACCGCCGTGCGTTACACCAATAAACAAGGCAACAGCAGCTATTACACCGCTGATGGCAACAGTATGCGCAAGGCGTTCATCCGTACCCCGGTGGACTTCGCCCGCATCAGTTCCAAATTCTCCATGGGCCGCAAACATCCGATCCTCAACAAGATCCGCGCCCACAAAGGTGTCGATTACGCAGCCCCACGCGGTACACCCATCAAGGCTGCCGGCGACGGTAAAGTGCTGCTGGCCGGGCGCCGCGGCGGCTACGGCAACACGGTGATCATCCAGCACGGCAACACCTACCGCACGCTGTATGGCCACATGCAAGGCTTTGCCAAAGGCGTTAAAACCGGCGGCAGCGTCAAGCAGGGCCAAGTGATCGGCTACATTGGTACTACCGGCCTGTCCACTGGACCGCACTTGCACTATGAGTTCCAGGTCAATGGCGTTCACGTCGACCCACTGGGCCAGAAGCTGCCGATGGCGGATCCGATCGCCAAGTCCGAGCGTGCACGCTTCCTTGCGCAAAGCCAGCCATTGATGGCACGCATGGATCAGGAAAAGGCCACCATGCTGGCTTCGAGCAAGCGCTAAGCCATGGCTCTGTATATCGGCGTGATGTCCGGCACCAGTCTCGATGGGCTGGACATCGCCCTGATCGAGCAGACCTCGGCGATCAAACTGATCGCCACGCATTACATCCCCATGCCTGAATCCCTGCGCGCCGAGCTGCTTGGCTTGTGCGCCAGCGGCCCCGACGAGATCGCCCGCTCGGCGATCGCCCAGCAGCACTGGGTGCAACTCGCCGCACAGGGCATCCATATCCTCCTCGATCAGCAGCATCTAAAGCCTGAAGCCATTCGCGCGATCGGCAGCCATGGCCAGACCATTCGCCATGAGCCTGCTCGCGGCTTCACCGTGCAGATCGGCAACCCTGCACTGCTGACAGAGCTGACCGGCATTACCGTGGTCAGCGACTTCCGCAGCCGCGATGTAGCTGCCGGCGGCCAGGGTGCGCCGTTGGTGCCAGCCTTCCATGAGGCTTTGTTCGAAGAGCGTAGCGGTAACCGTGCAGTCTTGAATGTCGGCGGTTTCAGCAATCTCAGTCTGATAGAGCCGACCAAGCCTGTAGCCGGTTTCGACTGCGGCCCTGGGAATGTGCTGATGGATGCCTGGATTCATCAGCAACGCGGTGAGAACTATGATCGCAACGGCCAGTGGGCAGCCACCGGCACGGTCGAGCCAGCCTTGCTGAAAGCCTTGCTCAGCGACCCGTTCTTCGTGACCAAAGGCCCGAAGAGCACTGGCCGGGAAGTGTTCAACCTGCCATGGCTGGAACAACACCTCGCAAAATTGCCGACCTTTGCTAGTGAAAACGTTCAGGCAACACTGCTCGAACTGACGGCACTGACCATCGTCGAGTCGCTGCAAAGCGCTCAATCCGATACTCGGGAAATGTTGGTCTGCGGCGGCGGCGCTCACAACGCTACGCTGATGAAACGTCTTGCCGACCTGCTGCCTAACGCCACCGTCGCCAGCACCGCCACTCACGGCGTCGATCCGGACTGGGTTGAGGCCATGGCCTTCGCCTGGCTGGCCCATTGCTGCCTCGAAGGCATTGCCGCCAACCGCCCGAGCGTCACCGGCGCCAAAGGCCTGCGGGTACTCGGCGCCATCTACCCCAACTGAACAAAAGACAGGCAACAAAAAACGCCGCAGAACCGTAAGGCTCTGCGGCGTTTTATTGTGTGCAGCGAGGTGCGATCAGATCGAGAACGAAGAGCCGCAACCACAGGTTGTGGTGGCGTTCGGGTTCTTGATCACGAAGCGCGACCCTTCCAGACCTTCCTGGTAGTCGACTTCGGCACCGGCCAGGTACTGGAAGCTCATCGGATCGACCACCAGGCTCACGCCTTCGCGCTCGACGATGGTGTCATCCTCGGCCACATCTTCATCGAAGGTGAAGCCGTACTGAAACCCTGAACAACCGCCGCCCGTAACGAATACGCGCAGCTTCAAGCGATCATTCCCCTCTTCATCGACCAGGCTCTTCACCTTGTGCGCAGCACCTTGAGTGAATTGCAAAGCCGTGGGGGTGAAGGATTCGACGCTCATGCTGACTATCTCCCGGCGTTACGCCGCCATAATGCGTGATGACGCGCATTATCCGCTTGTCCTAGAAAATCGGTCAACTATTGTTACGGTATATCAATAAACCCGACCAACTGCCCAGAATGCAAAAAGGCCCGTTTGACGGGCCTTTTTGCTGTGTTGCCGAAAGTGTTACGGCAGCATACCGGCGTGGGACAGACCGAAGCGCTCATCCAGGCCGAACAGAATGTTCATGTTCTGCACTGCCTGACCCGACGCGCCTTTGACCAGGTTGTCGATCACCGACAGCACCACCACCAGATCACCATCCTGCGGACGGTGGACCGCGATGCGGCAGACGTTGGCGCCACGCACGCTGCGGGTTTCCGGATGGCTGCCGGCCGGCATCACATCGACGAACGGCTCGTTGGCATAACGTTTTTCGAACAGTGCCTGCAGATCCACCGAACGATCGACCACGGTCGCATAGAGCGTGGAGTGAATGCCACGGATCATCGGGGTCAGGTGCGGCACGAAGGTCAGACCGACGTCCTTGCCGGCAGCGCGACGCAGGCCTTGGCGAATTTCCGGCAGATGACGGTGACCTTTCACCGCGTAAGCCTTCATGCTTTCCGACGTCTCGGAGTACAGCGAGCCTACAGAAGCACCGCGCCCAGCACCGCTGACGCCGGATTTGCAGTCGGCGATCAGACGCGAAGTGTCAGCCAGACCCGCTTCAAGCAGCGGCAGGAAACCCAGTTGCGTGGCGGTTGGATAGCAACCCGGCACAGCGATCAGACGAGCCTTCTTGATCTGCTCGCGATTGACTTCCGGCAGGCCGTAGACCGCTTCGTCCAGCAACGCCGGCGCACCGTGTGGCTGGCCGTACCACTTGGCCCATTCTTCAGCGTCCTGCAAACGGAAGTCCGCGGACAGGTCGATGACCTTGGTGCCCGCCGCCAGCAGTTCACCGGCCAACGCATGGGCAACGCCGTGCGGGGTGGCGAAGAACACCACATCGCAGGCGCCAAGCGTCTTGATGTCCGGCACGCTGAACGCCAGACCGTCGTAGTGACCGCGCAGGTTCGGGTACATGTCAGCCACGGCCAGACCGGCCTCGGATCGGGAAGTGATCACCACCACTTCTGCCTGCGGATGCTGTGCCAACAGACGCAGCAGTTCGACACCGGTGTAACCCGTGCCGCCGACGATACCGACCTTGACCATAAACCTGCCCTCAACGAACCCACTGGAAAGCCGTCGATAATAGGGGCCGCGCGCCCCTGCGACAACCGTCAAGGTGACGTGCGGACGCTCAAGCCTCTACTATCCCGACTACCGTGAACCTGGGAATAACCAAAAATGCTCTATCTATGGATCAAAGCCTTTCACATCGTCAGCGTCGTTTGCTGGTTTGCCGGGCTGTTCTACCTGCCGCGGCTGTTCGTTTATCACGCACAAAGTGAAGACACGCTCAGCAAGGAGCGCTTCAGCGTCATGGAGCGCAAGCTGTATCGCAGCATCATGGGCCCGGCGATGATCGCCACGCTGATTTTCGGCGGCTGGCTGATCTACCTCAACCCGGGCATCTTCAGCATGGGCGGCTGGATTCACGCCAAGCTGACCCTGGTAGTCCTGCTGATCGGCTACCACCACATGTGCGGCGCGCAGGTAAAACGCTTCGCCCGTGGCGAGAACACCCGCAGCCATGTCTTTTATCGCTGGTTCAATGAAGTGCCGGTTCTGATATTGCTGGCTATCGTAATTCTGGTCGTGGTCAAGCCGTTCTAATTTCATAACAGGCATCACACCTCGGGGGATTTCCAATGTCGCTGCCCGCTTTGCTCGAACAACGTCTGCGTCTGCCCGTGGTAGCGGCGCCGATGTTCCTGATTTCCAACCCGGAGCTGGTGCTCGCCTGCTGCCGTAACGGCGTGGTTGGCAGCTTCCCGGCGCTGAACCAGCGTGAAAGCAGCGGCTTCAAGGCCTGGCTGGAGGAGATTGAAGCGGGCCTGGCGACACTGGACAACCCGGCGCCGTATGCAGTGAACCTGATTGTGCACAACAGCAACCCGCGTCTGCAGGCTGATCTGAACATCTGCGTCGAACACAAGGTGCCAATTGTCATCACCAGCCTCGGCGCGGTGAAGGAGCTGGTTGATGCCGTGCACAGCTACGGCGGCCTGGTGTTCCACGACGTGACCACCCGCAGGCATGCCGAGAAAGCCGCCGAAGCCGGAGTCGACGGTTTGATCGCGGTTGCGGCGGGCGCCGGGGGCCATGCCGGCACCTGGAGCCCGTTTGCGCTGATTGCCGAAATCCGCGAGTTCTTCGATAAAACCCTGTTGCTTGCAGGATGTCTGAACCACGGCCATGAGATTTTGGCTGCACAACTGCTCGGCGCGGATCTGGCCTACTTCGGCACGCGATTTATCGGCACCACCGAAAGTCATGCGCCCGACGCCTACAAGGAGATGCTGCTGACGGCCAAGGCGGCGGACATCATCCATACTCCTGCAGTCTCTGGCGTACCGGCCAGCTTCATGCGTCAAAGCCTGGAGGCGGCGGGTTTCGACATGGCCGCGCTGCAAGGCAAGGGCGAGGTCAATTTCGGCGACAAGCTCAAACCGATCAACGACGAAGCCAAGGCGTGGAAGACCGTGTGGTCCGCCGGCCAGGGCGTAGGCCAGATTGGCGACCTGCCGAGTGTGGATCAGTTGATCGCCCGTCTCGACGCGGAATATCGTCAGGCGCTGGAACGCGCGGCGCAGTTGCCAAAACGCTGGCCACGCTGAGAAAAATCAGGCCAGTCATCGACGGACTGGCCTTACACTTGCTGACCTTCAATTCATTCGCGACAAGGATGCCTCGGCCATGAGCGAACCTCGTTACAAGATCGTTTTCGACGGTGCTCTACAGCCCGGTGTCGACCTCACCACCGCCAAGCTCAATCTGGCGGCCCTGTTCAAAAGCGATGTCACGGCCATCGAGCGCCTGTTCAACGGCAATACCGTGGCCCTCAAGCGCGACCTGAGCCACAGTGACGCCCAGACTTATCTGCAGGCACTGAGCAAGACCGGGATCGACGCGCGGATCGAAACTGAAACGGCGATCGAATTAAGCCTGTCGGACGTACATGAACAACGGGCGACCTTCAACGACCCCGTCTCACCTTACGCGCCCCCTCGGGCCAACGTTGGCGAGAACCTGCCAGCATTCGCTGCCCTCAAGCCCTTCAGCGTCGAAGGCCGGATCGGTCGCCTGCGCTTTCTGGCCTGGACCATGGTGCTGAGTCTGGTGACTTTGCCAATCGTGGCGATATTCGCATTTATCGGTCTGGGACTGGTCAGCGGTGACACCACCACCGGCCTGATCATCGGTGGGATATTCGCGTTCTTCCTGTTCCTCGGCTTCATCATTGTCAGCATTCTGTTCAGCGTGCAGCGCCTGCACGACATCGGCTGGTCCGGCTGGCTCTGGCTGCTGAACCTGGTACCGTTCGTGGGTAGCTTCTTCCCGCTGGTGATCATGGTCGTGCCGGGCAACACCGGCGCCAACCGTTACGGCCCGCCACCGCCACCCAACAGCACCGCGGTCAAAGTGCTGTGCTCGCTCTGGATCGTGTTCTTCGCCCTGGTGTTTGCCGGCGGCATGCTCGGCGGTATTTCAGCCATTCAGCAAGAATATGAAACCAACCTCGAGAGCAGCTATGAAAGCGGCTCGGTCACCACCGATGAAGTCGAGGTCGAGACTGAACCGGCGAATTCCGTGGACGATGCAGCCGAAGCGCCCCCGGCCCCTGTAGACTCTGCGAAAGAATGAACAACGCTCCCCGCCGTGACACCTGCGTCGCTGGCGCGGAGCTGTTGCGATGGAGAATTGCATGACCCGTTACGCTCTGATCACCGGCGCCTCCAGTGGCATCGGCCTGGCCATGGCCGAAGCTCTGGCCCGCCGCGGCCGCAGCCTGATTCTGGTGGCCCGACAGCGTGATCAGCTGGAAAGCATCGCGATCGAACTGACCCAGCGCTTTGGCGTGGAAGTCCTGTTTCGTGCCTGCGACCTTGGCGAACCTTTGCGCCTGTCCGGCTTTTTGCTGGAACTGGAAGAAGGCGACCGGCAGATTGATCTGCTGGTCAATTGCGCCGGCATCGGCACCTGCGGGCCGTTCCTGGCCCAGGACTGGATGACCGAGCAGGACCTGATCGAAGTCAACATCCTCGCCCTCACCCGCCTGTGCCACGCCATTGGCAACAGCATGGCGCTGCAGGGCGGCGGGCAGATTCTCAATGTCGCCTCGATGGCAGCGTTCAATCCCGGCCCGTGGATGAGCACCTACTACGCCAGCAAGGCCTATGTGCTGCACTTCTCTGAAGCGCTGCGGGTTGAGCTGAAACAGAGCGCGGTCAAGGTGTCGGTGCTCTGCCCCGGGCCGACCCGCACCGCGTTCTTCCGCACCGCACAGCTCGACAGCGACAAACTCAAGGACAGCAAACTGCTGATGAGTCCCGAGGAAGTCGCGCTATACACCGTGCGTGCGCTGGAGAAAAACCGCGCCATCATCATTCCGGGACGGCGCAATCGCTGGCTGGCCTTCCTGCCGCGCCTCGGCTCGCGCTGGCTCAATCGCACCGTCGTCGGCATGGTCAACAAGGCTTACTGCCCGCGCTGAACTGTCTACGGCAAAACACTGGGCGGGGTCATTCCCCATGAGTACACTCAGGCCAGCCCCCACAACGGAGAAAACAGCAGTGGATACTCTGTTCACCAAGATCATCAACCGGGAGATTCCGGCCAAGATCATCTACGAGGACGACCAGGTTCTGGCGTTCCACGACATCGCCCCTCAGGCTCCGGTGCACTTTCTGGTGATCCCGAAGAAACCGGTGCGCACCCTCAACGACCTGACCGAAGACGACAAGGCACTGGCCGGGCACATCCTGTTCACCGCCCAGCGCCTGGCGCTGGAACTGGGTTGCGAGGAAGGCTTCCGGGTGGTGATGAACTGCAATGAAAAAGGTGGGCAGACCGTCTATCACATTCATATGCACGTACTGGGTCAGCGTCAGATGAACTGGCCGCCGGGCTGATTCACCGCAAACCCGTACAGGAGCTGCCGAAGGCTGCGATCTTTTGATCTTCGAGTATCAAAACAAGATCAAAAGATCGCAGCCTTCGGCTGCTCCTGCATAAAGCAAAAAGCACATCCAGTGCGACTGATGACCCAGCGCAAACCTTCCCCGGCCGATTCGGTTAAACTGGCCGTCGAGATTTTTTCCGGAGGTCAGCATGACTACCCAACGTCACTACTCGCCGATTGACCGTCTTCTGCTGCAAGCCGATGCCGCGATGCGCACCCTGCTGCCCTTCAGCGGCCAGCCGTACCGTCCGTCACCCGCCATCGTCCAGCCGGAAGTGCAGATGAGCGACGAAGACACCCGCCATGTCGCCGGCCTGATGCGCATCAACCACACCGGTGAAGTCTGCGCCCAGGCGCTGTATCAGGGCCAGGCGCTGACCGCCAAGTTGCCGCAGGTGCGTGCCGCCATGGAGCATGCCGCCGAAGAAGAAATCGATCATCTGGTGTGGTGCGAGCAGCGCATCCACCAGCTGGGCAGTCACACCAGCGTGCTCAATCCGCTGTTCTATGGAATGTCGTTCGGCATCGGCGCCGTGGCCGGTCTGATCAGTGACAAGGTCAGCCTCGGTTTCGTCGCGGCCACCGAACATCAGGTGTGCAAGCACTTGAACGAGCACCTTGAGCAATTGCCGGCCGAGGACGAAAAGTCCCGGGCAATTCTGGAGCAGATGCGCATTGATGAAGAACATCATGCGGAGAGTGCACTGGATGCGGGTGGTTTCCGTTTTCCGGCGCCGGTGAAGTTCGGGATGAGTCTGTTGGCGAAGGTGATGACCAAGAGTACTTATCGGATCTGAGATCGGTATTGCTGCTGAAGGCCCCTTCGCGAGCAGGCTCGCTCCTACAGAGGTCATGCGGCAGGCATTAAAAAAGGCGACCGAAGTCGCCTTTTTTTGTGCCCGGGAATCTTACGTCGGCATGTTGCGTGCGTAGAAGATTTCCAGCATTTCGTGTTTCACCCGCTCGGTCACCTGAGCACGCTGCTCGGAGGACAGATTGCTGGTGGCGTCGCCGAACAGGTAGTTATCCAGTTCGAAGTTCTTCAGCAGCATTTTGGTGTGGAACAGGTTTTCCTGGTACACGTTCACGTCGGTCATCTGATACGCGTCGCGAGTGTCTTCGGAAAGGTAGTTCTGGATCGAGTTGATTTCGTGGTCGATGAAATGCTTGTTGCCTTCAACGTCACGGGTGAAGCCGCGCACACGGTAATCCACAGTCACGATGTCCGAATCGAACTGGTGAATGAGGAAGTTGAGCGCTTTCAGCGGTGAAATGACACCACAGGTCGACACGTCGATGTCCACACGGAACGTCGCAATACCGGCGTCCGGATGGATTTCCGGATAGGTATGCACCGTGATGTGGCTCTTGTCGAGGTGGGCAAGGATGATTTCGGGCAATGGACCCGGGGACTCTTCGATCTGGCTGTCAGTCGGGGTCACCGGCTCTTCCGAGATCAGAATCGTGACGCTGGCACCCTGAGGCTCATAGTTCTGACTCGCGATGTTCAGAATGTTGGCACCAATGATTTCGACAACTTCCGTGAGGATCTGCGTCAGGCGTTCGGCGTTGTACTCTTGATTGATGTACTCGACGTAAGCCTGCTGGTCTTGCGGGGTTTCCGCGTAGCAGATGTCATAGATGTTGAAGCTCAAGGTCTTTGTCAGGTTATTGAACCCGTGGAGCTTGAGTTTGCTTTTCACCGTTAAAAACTCTCTATGTATGCGGCGCAGCCGCGTGATCAAGCATGCCCGTCAAGTGCGAACAACGCACCTGCGTAGGACGGTTAACACCTCTTCGCGATGGCGATTTTGGTTATCTGTTCAGGCGGATGACCCGTCGGCTGACCGATCACTGCCCTGAAAAAAGTGGCGCATTATGCAGACGTCAGCGAGGGATCGCCAGAGTCTGCACTGCTTTTATGATAGTTGAATGTCGGTTCAACCGAGTTCGACGATTTCGTAATCGTGAGTGATCGCCACGCCGGCCGCACCGAGCATGATCGAGGCCGAGCAATACTTCTCGGCAGACAGCTCGATGGCACGCTTGACCTGGGCTTCTTTCAGGCTCCGGCCCTTGACCACGAAGTGCATGTGGATCTTGGTAAACACCTTCGGATCTTCGGTCGCGCGCTCGGCTTCGAGGAACGCTTCGCAGCTTTCAACCGCCTGGCGCGACTTCTTCAGGATGCTGACCACGTCGAAGTTGCTGCAACCGCCTACGCCCAGCAGGAGCATTTCCATCGGGCGAACACCCAGATTACGACCACCAGCGTCCGGCGGACCGTCCATGACCACAACATGACCGCTGCCGGACTCGCCGAGGAACATGGCTTCGCCAGCCCATTGGATGCGTGCCTTCATCGCCAAGACTCCACTGTAGAAAAAAGGGTCGCCAGCTTAGCACAGGCCTTTGCTTTGACAGCGCCCGCCGCTCCTAGGACGGATGCCTCTGCTGCGTAGGTAATTTCTCGAATTTTCGACGAAGTGTCTGGTAAGCTGGCGCCAATTCGCTGGCGCCAATTGTCAGCTGTAGCGACCGCCTTCAGCGCCTCATAAAAAAATCAAACATCACCGTGCAGTCTTTTCGGGATACAACCATGGTTGCTATTACCCCCACACCCAAAATCAAGAACCTCGACAAGCTGTTGATGCATTGCCAGCGCCGTCGCCATGCGGCCAAGAGCAACATCATCTGCGCCGGCGATCGCTCGGACACGCTGTACTTCATCATCAAGGGCTCGGTCACGATCCTGATCGAAGATGACGACGGCCGCGAAATGATCATCGCCTACCTCAACGCCGGGGACTTCTTCGGCGAGCTGGGTTTGTTCGAGCAGGCGGGCCAGGAACAGCAACGCAGTGCCTGGGTGCGGGCGAAAGTCGAATGTGAAATTGCCGAAATCAGCTACGTGAAGTTCCGCGAATTGTCGCAGCAGGATCCCGACATTCTTTACGTCCTCAGCGGACAAATCGCCCAACGTCTGCGCAATACCACGCGCAAGGTCGGCGATCTGGCGTTCTTCGACGTCACCGGACGTGTGGCCCGTTGCCTGCTGGAGTTGTGCAAACAGCCTGACGCAATGACTCACCCGGACGGCATGCAGATCAAGGTGACCCGTCAGGAAATCGGGCGGATTGTCGGTTGTTCACGGGAGATGGTCGGTCGCGTGCTCAAGGATCTTGAGGAACGCAACCTGGTCGATGTGAAAGGCAAGACCATGGTGGTCTTCGGCACGCGCTAAGCGCCCAACTCAGGCGCTATAGACCTGCGCCAGCATCAGCCGAAACAGTTCATCGAGACGCGCCAAAGCATTTGGCGCAACGAACTTCTCATGCAGGGCGATGTGGCTTTCGGCCCGTACCCGCTGCTCTAGACCGCAAGCCTCGTTGAAGCGATTGACCGCCGCGACCATCGACTCGCGCTCGTTATCCATCAGCATCGCCCCGTGCACCAGCCCCACCGGACGCTGACCACCCTGGCTCTGACGCCAGCGCTGAGCGGTGCCGACCATCTTGCGACCGTCGAGATTGACGTTGAAGCGGCCGTCGCAGAACGCACCGTCGATTTCGCCCAGCGACGACACACCACCCAACTCATCGAGCAATTCACAGATCGGATCACACAGGCGCCGGTAACCGGTTTCAATGCGATTCAGATCACCCTCGCTGCGGGGCGGCGCGTAGACCAGCGCGATGTTGATGGTTGAAGCGGATTGCGGGACCGGTTCGCCGCCGGTTTCCCGTAACAAGACTGGCCAACCGGCAACGGCGGAGACTTCACAGGCGTGATCAAAACCGGGTAGTCGATTGAGGCGGCGTGGCATGACCAGCGCGCGATCGCTGGGTTGCCAGAACAGCAGGCCGAATTCGGCGTTGCCGGCGCAGACCGAGGCCAACAAGTCTTGTTCGGCTTGCAGGCCGGCTTCGATGGTGAGGGAGGCAGGGATCATAAGGTTTCCGTAGGACGTTCAGTCTGAGGTGAATCTTATGTCGTCATCGCGAGCAGGCTCACTCCTACAGGGGGAACGCATTCCAAGTGTAGGAGTGAGCCTGCTCGCGATGGCGTCTAACAGGTCTGACTGAGTCAGTCCAGGGTCGAACCACTGACCGGCACACCACGCTCCGGGAAGAACAGGCGCTGCAGTTCGGTGCCCGGGCTTTCGGCGCGCATGAACGCCTCACCCACCAGAAACGCATACACATCGCTGATTTCCATCAGCTCGACATCGGCACGGTTGAGAATACCGCTCTCGGTGATCACCAGACGGTCGCGCGGAATGCGCGGCAGCAGGTCGAGGGTGGTTTCCAGGCTGACGTCGAAGGTGTGCAGGTTGCGGTTGTTGATCCCGACCAGCGGCGTGTCGAGGGTTTTCAGTGCGCGTTCCAGCTCATCGCCGTCGTGCACTTCAACCAGCACGTCCAGACCGACGCCTTTGGCGACCGAGGCCAGCTCAGCCATTTTCACGTCGTCCAGCGCGGAGACGATCAACAGCACGCAGTCGGCACCCAGCGCACGGGCTTCGACGATCTGGTACGGATCGATCATGAAGTCCTTGCGGATCACCGGCAGTTTGCACGCGGCGCGGGCCTGTTGCAGGTAGGCATCGGCGCCCTGGAAGTAGTCGATGTCGGTCAGTACGGAAAGACAGGTCGCCCCGCCCTTCTCATAGCTCTTGGCGATGTCGGCAGGCACGAAATTCTCGCGGATCACGCCCTTGCTCGGCGAAGCCTTCTTGATTTCAGCGATGACCGCCGGCTGCTTCTTCTTCGCTTGCGCCAGCAATGCCTGGGCAAAACCACGGGGTGCATCGGCCGCCTTGGCCAGACTTTCCAGCTCGCTCAGGCTGACGCGAGCACTGCGCTCGGCGACTTCCTGGACTTTGCGCGCCAGAATGTTTTCCAGAACCGTCGGTACACTCATCCCTCATTCTCCACTTTGAATACCGCGGTAAAGGCACCCAGCTCCTCGAGTTTTTCCCGAGCAAGGCCGGTATGCAGAGCGTCATGCGCAAGCGCCACGCCTTCTTTCAAACTCGTGGCCAGGTCGGCGGCGTACAGCGCTGCACCGGCATTGAGCACAATCATTTCGGCGGCTTTCTGGCCGTTCTCGGTCTTGCGCTTGCCCAGTGCGTCACGAATCAGCGCCAGGGATGCTTCCGGTCCATCCACCGACAGGCCGTGCAGGCTCTGGCTCTTCATGCCCAGATCTTCCGGCTCGACCCAATACTCAGTGATCTCGTTGTTCCTCAGTTCAGCGACGAAGGTCGGCGCGGCAAGACTGAACTCGTCCAGACCATCCTTCGAATGCACCACCAGCACATGTTTGCTGCCCAGTCGTTGCAAGACTTCGGCCAATGGCCGGCACAGCGCGGGCGTGAACACACCCACCACCTGATGTTTCACACCGGCCGGATTCGTAAGCGGGCCGAGCATGTTGAACAGCGTACGCAAGCCGAGATCGCGGCGCGGGCCGGCGGCGTACTTCATGGCTTTGTGGTGAGTCTGGGCAAACATGAAACCGATGCCGACGTTGTCGATGCAACGAGCGACCTGCACCGGCGTCAGGTTCAGGTAGATGCCGGCGGCTTCGAGCAAGTCGGCGCTGCCGCTCTTGCCCGACACCGCACGGTTGCCGTGCTTGGCCACGGTGCAACCGGCTGCCGCGACGACGAACGCGGATGCGGTCGACACGTTGAAGATATTCGCACCGTCACCGCCGGTGCCCACTACATCGACCACGCCGTCGAGGGTCTTGAGTTCGACCTGATCGGCCAGCTCACGCATCACCGAAACCGCGCCGACGATTTCGTCGATGCTCTCGCTCTTCATGCGCATCGCCATCATGAATGCGCCGATCTGCGCTTCGGTGCATTGACCGGTCATGATTTCGCGCATCACATCGCGCATTTCTTCGGTGCTGAGGTCCAGGTGTTCGACGATACGGCTCAGGGCTGTCTTGATATTCATGGGAGTCCTTAGCGCGTGCCGCCGGTTTGTTTGAGGAAGTTGGCAAACAGTTCATGGCCCTGTTCGGTCAGGATCGACTCGGGGTGGAACTGTACGCCCTCGATGTTGAGGGTCTTGTGCCGCAGGCCCATGATTTCATCGACGCTGCCGTCATCGTGCTGCGTCCACGCGGTCAGCTCCAGGCAATCGGGCAAAGTATCGTGCTTGACGATCAGCGAGTGGTAGCGGGTGACCGTCAGCGGATGATTCAGACCGGCAAAAACGCCCTTGTCCTCATGGAATACCGGGCTAGTCTTACCGTGCATCACTTGGCGGGCACGCACCACATCGCCGCCGAAGGCCTGACCGATGGACTGGTGGCCGAGGCAGACGCCGAGGATCGGCAGTTTGCCGGCGAAATGCTTGATGGCTTCGATGGAAATGCCGGCTTCGGTCGGTGTGCACGGGCCTGGGGAGACCACGATGCGCTCGGGGTTGAGCGCTTCGATTTCGGCGACGGTCAGTTCATCGTTGCGCACCACCTTGACCTCGGCACCCAGCTCGCCCAGGTACTGCACAACGTTGTAAGTAAAGGAGTCGTAGTTGTCGATCATCAGCAACATGGCGTTTCGAACCTCTTGAATTCTGACTTGAAGACAGCCTTCGAATGACTTGCCCGCAGGGCGCTGCACGATGTCGGACGCGCAGGTGGCGTCGGCACAGCGGCATTTCAAACGGGTAAGGAAGGCAAAGCGATACAGATCCGGCCGGGCCGGCAGAAAAGATTCAGGCGCGCCAACGCCAACGGGCGTGTGCCTTGATGACTTGATCCAGAAGTTTGCTGACGATCAACACGGGGAAGGTCTCGTTCATACGTTCCGGCACAGTAACTTAGCTGGGCGGAGCGTGCAATATGGCGGGGCTGACGGGGGACAAAACTAAGGGAGGCTTCGCGACCGATGGCAAAACGCCGGGAGTTTTTGGTACTGTCGTTTCGTTCACCTACAACAATAAATAAACGGACTTGCTCATGATCAAACAGACGTTGTTTGTACCGCTTGCCGGTTGCCTGCTCGCCATGGCCTGCGCCCAGGCCTACGCAGCACCCGCTCCCTATTCGAATTTCATCGTGTTCGGCGACAGCCTGAACGACGCCGGAACCTTCAGGGATACCGGCGGCCCGGCCGGCGCCACGCAGCGCTACACCAACCGCACTGGCCCGCTGTACAAGGACGGCACCGGGGAAAACCGCGACCTCAACGCCACCCAGATCATCGGCGGCAAACTGGGTTTCAGCCCTGATCAGACCGCCTCCTCATCCTCGGCCGTGCGTGCCGGCGAAGGCCTGGCCGATGGCAACAACTGGGCGGTGGGCGGTTACCGGACTGACCAGATTCTCGACTCGATCACCACGCAGTCCGCCACCGGCGAACGCACCCGCAGCGGTTATCTGCCGTCGAACGGCTTCCGTGCCGATCCGAACGCGCTGTATTACCTGTCCGGGGGCGGCAACGATTTCCTTCAGGGCCGCGTACTCAGTCTCGATCAGGCCAGCGCCGCGGCCGATCGCCTGGCCGACAGCGCCCGCACGCTGCAAGGCGCCGGCGCCAAATACATCATGGTCTGGCTGTTACCGGACATCGGCCTGACGCCGGCCATCAACGGCTCGCCGCTGCAGGGTTTCACCTCGCAGCTCAGCGCCCAGTTCAACACCGAACTGGTCAGCCAGCTGCAGGGCATCAACGCCGAAATCATTCCACTGAACATTCCGGTGCTGCTCAAAGAGGCTTTCGCCAACCCGGCGCAATTCGGCCTCGCGACCGACCAGAACCTGACGGCCACCTGCTTCAGCGGTAACAGTTGCACCGAGAACGCCCGGTACGGCATCAACAGCGCCACACCGGATCCGACCAAGCTGATCTACAACGATTCGGTTCACCCCACCGAAGCTGGCCAGCGTCTGATTGCCGACTACGCCTACTCGCTGCTGGCGGCCCCGTGGGAGCTGACCCTGCTCCCGGAAATGGCCCAGGGCTCATTGCGCGCGCATCAGGATGAACTGCGCAATCAATGGCTGGCCGACTGGGAAAACTGGCAGGCCGTGGGCCAATGGCGCGCCATCGTTGCCGGCGGCGGTCAACATCAGGACTTCGACGGCCAGCACAGCGCCGCCAGTGCCGATGGCAACGGCTACAACCTGAACATCGGCGGCAGCTATCGCGTCAACGAAGCCTGGCGTGTGGGTCTGGCCGCCGGTCTCTATCACCAGAAACTCGAAGCCGGCGACGCCGATTCGGAATACAAACTCAATTCCTACATGGGCACCGCGTTCGCCCAGTACCAGCAAAACCGCTGGTGGGGCGATCTGGCGATGACCGCGGGCAAACTCGACTACGACAGCCTCAAGCGTAAATTCCAGCTCGGGGTCAACGAGCGCGGAGAGAAAGGCGATACCGACGGTTACGTGCTGGCGATCAGCGGCCGCCTCGGCTACGACATCGCGCAGCAGGCCAGCAGCCCGTGGCACCTGTCGCCGTTCGTCAGCGCCGATTTTGGCAAGACCGAAGTGGATGGTTATTCGGAAAAGGGCGCGGACTCCACGGCGCTGACTTTTGACGACCAGTCGCGCAACTCGCGGCGTCTGGGCGTGGGTATCCAGGGCAAGTACCAGATCACCGCGCAGACTGAAGTGTTCGGTGAGTTCGCTCACGAACGTGAGTACAACGACGACCGCCAGGATCTGACCATCAACCTCAACAGCTTGCCGGGCAACCGTTTCACGCTCGAAGGCTACGAGCCGCAGACCAACCTCAATCGCCTGAACCTGGGCGTGAGCCATAAGCTCACGCAGGATTTGGCGTTGCGCGCCAGCTACAACGTGCGCAAGGATGATGACTTTACCCAGCAGGGGGTGAACGTCGGGGTCAGTCTCGATTTCTGAGGCGGAAAAGCAAAAGATCGCAGGCTGCGCCAGCTCCTACAGGGTTAGCGCAGGCATAAAAAACGCGGCGCCCTCACGGGCGCCGCGTTTTTTATGGCTGAACACAATCCAATGTAGGAGTGAGCCTGCTCGCGATGGCGGTGGAACAGACAACATTAAAGGTGAATGTCAGACCGAAATCGCGAGCAGGCTCACTCCTACAAGGGTTTTGCGTGGATCAGGCGTCCGGGGTCTGCTCGGCCAGGGCCACGGCGCGGAACATCGCGCGGCGCTTGTTCAGGGTTTCTTCCCATTCCAGCGCCGGCACCGAGTCGGCGACGATGCCGCCACCGGCCTGCACGTGCAGTTCACCGTTCTTGATCACCGCGGTACGAATCGCAATCGCGGTGTCCATGTTGCCGTTCCAGGCAAAGTAACCGACCGCACCGCCATACACGCCACGCTTGACTGGCTCCAGTTCGTCGATGATTTCCATCGCACGGATCTTCGGTGCGCCGGACAAGGTGCCCGCCGGCAGAATCGCCCGCAGCGCGTCCATCGCGGTCAGCCCGGCCTTCAACTGGCCGGTGACGTTGGAGACGATGTGCATCACGTTGGAATAACGCTCGATGACCATTTTTTCGGTGAGCTTCACCGAACCGATTTCCGAGACCCGCCCGGTGTCGTTACGACCGAGGTCGATCAGCATCAAGTGTTCGGCAATCTCCTTGTCGTCGGACAGCAGGTCTTCTTCCAGCGCCAGATCCGCTTCCTCGGTGGCGCCACGCGGCCGCGTACCGGCAATCGGGCGCACGGTGATCAGGTTGTCTTCAACCCGCACCAGCACTTCCGGCGAACTGCCGACGACGTGGAAGTCGCCGAAGTTGAAGAAGTACATGTACGGCGTCGGGTTGAAGCAACGCAGGGCGCGGTACAGATCGATTGGCGCGGCCTTGAAGTCGATCGACATGCGCTGCGACGGCACCACCTGCATGCAGTCACCGGCGAGGATGTATTCCTTGATGGTGTCGACGGCTTTTTCGTAGTCGCTCTGGGTGAAACTGGAGCGGAACAGCGGATCAGCCGCTTGTTGCTTGCTGAAATCCAGGCCACGGCGCGGGGTGATCGGCTGGCGCAGTTTTTCCAGCAGCTCCTGCAATTGCGCCTGGCCCTGCTCGTAGGCGTCGGCTTGCGCCGGGTCGGCCAGCACGATCGCGTGCATCTTGCCGGCGAGGTTGTCGAACACCACCACCGCATCGGACACCATCAGCAGAATGTCCGGTACGCCCAGTGGATCCGGGTTCGGGCATTTGCCCAGACGCTTCTCGACATAACGCACGCAGTCGTAACCGAAGTAACCGACCAGCCCCCCATTGAAACGCGGCAGACCGGCGATGGTCGGCACGTTGTAGCGGGCCTTGAAGGTTTCGACGAAGGCCAGCGGGTCTTCGACGTCATGGCTTTCGGTCTCGATGCCATCGACGGTGATGCTCACATGATGGTCGTGCACCCGCAGCACGGTGCGGCACGGCAGGCCGATGATCGAGTAACGGCCCCACTTCTCGCCGCCCTGCACCGATTCGAGCAGGTAGGAGTTGGGCTGGTCGGCCAGTTTCAGGTAGATCGACAGTGGCGTATCGAAGTCGGCCAGGGTTTCGCAGGCCAACGGAATGCGGTTGTAGCCATCAGCGGCCAGGCGCAGGAATTCTTCGCGGATCATGGGGTGCCTCGTGGTGTGAGGGGCAAATCAGTCAGGTGTGCAAACGCGCCGGCAAGCCGGCCAGGAACCAGTCAGGCGCGCCAACGCCAGCGGGCCAGGGCCTTGATGACTTTCATCCAGAGTTTGCGGGTGACCACCACGATGGCGTTTCCAGAATGGGATTGAGATGCGTCGGGCAACGTTATCTCAGCGGCTGTACCGAGGCAACCGGGAATTAGCTTGCGCAGATCGTCGATCACCAGTGCCGGGGATTCCTCGGCAATCGGTCGACCGTGGTTGTAGCCGTAGCTCAGCGCCACGCACTTGACCCCCGCCGCTTTCGCCGCCAGCACGTCGCTGCGCGAATCGCCGACGAACAGCGATTGCGAGGCCGGGATGTTGGCCATCTTCATCACAAAGAACAGCGCGGCCGGATCAGGCTTCTTCTGCGGCAGGGTGTCGCCACCGATGATCCACTTGAAGTAACGGCCGATCTTCATCTGATCCAGCAGCGGCGCGACAAAGCGCTCCGGCTTGTTGGTGATCAGCGCCATGGCCACGCCCTGCTTGTGCAGCCACTTGAGGGTGTCGCGCACGCCGGGGTAGACCACGGTCAGCTCGTGGCTCGCGCCATAGGCTTCCATGAATACTTCCAGCGCGTGCTCGGCCTCAACGTCATCCACTGCCGAATGATCGATGCTACCGGCCAGCGCCCGGCGCACCAGCACCGGTGCGCCATTGCCGACCCACTCGCGCACCGCTTCGATGCCGGCAGGCTTGCGGCCGAGGGAGAGCAGCATGGTGTCCACCGCCGCCGCCAGGTCGGGAACCGAGTCGATCAACGTGCCATCCAGATCGAACATCACCAACCGTGGCAGTTGCCCCGGGAACAGCTGCTCAAAACCGCTCATGGGCGCGCCAGCGCCAGTTCGGAACGCATCTTGTCGATGACTTCCTGATAGTTCGGCGCATTGAAGATCGCCGAGCCAGCCACAAAGGTGTCCGCACCGGCGGCGGCGATTTCGCGGATGTTGTTGACGTTGACGCCACCATCGATTTCCAGACGGATGTCACGCCCAGAAGCATCGATGATCGCCCGCGCTTCGCGCAGCTTATCGAGGGTGCCGGGGATGAACTTCTGCCCGCCAAAACCCGGGTTGACGCTCATCAGCAAGACCATGTCGACCTTGTCGATCACGTATTTGAGCACGTCCAGCGGGGTTGCCGGGTTGAATACCAGGCCGGATTTGCACCCGCCTTCACGGATCAGTTGCAGCGAACGATCAACGTGCAGCGTGGCTTCCGGGTGGAAGGTGATGTAGGTCGCGCCGGCCTCGATAAAGTCGCCAACGATGCGATCCACCGGGCTGACCATCAGGTGCGCGTCGATCGGCGCGGTGATGCCGTACTTGCGCAGTGCGGCGCAAACCATCGGGCCGATGGTCAGGTTCGGCACGTAGTGGTTGTCCATGACATCGAAGTGGACGAAGTCGGCACCGGCGGCCAGAACGTTGTCCACTTCCTCGCCGAGGCGGGCGAAGTCGGCGGAGAGAATCGACGGAGCAATTACGAAGGGCTGCATGACGCACCTTTTCTGAGCTAAATCACGATGGCGCGCATTGTATACCTCAAGTTTCCGTGCGCGCACCGTGACCGCGATGATCAGTACGCCGCTCGGTAGATCTTCTCGATATCCGCAGCGCTGAGCCTGCGCGGGTTGTTGCGCATCAAACGCTCGATCCCCGCGGCCTCCACGGCCATGGCCGGGATCGCCTCTTCCGGCACACCGAAACTGCGCAGCCCGGCCGGAATTTCCACCGCCGCGCACAGCTCGGTCATGGCCTGCACGGCTTTGTCCGCCGCCTCGGTGGCGCTCAGATGAGCGGTCTTCACCCCCATGGCCTCGGCGATATCCTGCATGCGTTCGACGCAGGCCATCTTGTTCCAGGTCATGACATACGGCAGCAGCAAGGCGTTACTTACGCCGTGGGCAATGTTGAATCGCCCGCCCAGTGGATAGGCCAACGCATGCACCGCGCCGACCCCGGCATTGCCGAACGCCATCCCGGCCATCAGACTGGCGGTGGCCATGTCCTCACGGGCCTGCAGATTGGCGCCATTGGCATAGGCCTTGGGCAGCGACCTGGCAATCAACCTGATTGCGCCGAGCGCCAGCGAATCGGTGATCGGCGAAGCGTTGACCGACAGATAGGATTCGATGGCATGCACCAGCGCATCGACGCCACTGGCGGCGGTGACGCTGCGCGGGCAGGTCAGGGTCATTTGCGGACTGACCAGCGCCACGTCCGGCAACAGATAATCGCTGACGATGCCTTTCTTCAGTTGCGCGACCTTGTCCGAGAGGATGGCGACGTTGGTCACTTCCGAGCCGGTGCCGGCGGTGGTCGGGATGGCGATCAGCGGCGGGCCTTTGCGCGGCACCTGATCAACGCCGAACAGGTCTTCCAGCGCGCCGTGGTATCCGGCATACGCGGCGACACTCTTGGCGATGTCGATGGCACTGCCACCGCCCAGGCCGATCAAGCCGTCATGCCCGCCCTCGCGGTACACGCGCATGCAATCTTCGACGATGGCGATTTCCGGGTCCGGCAGCACCCGGTCAAAAATCTCGTACTCGCGCCCACCCAATTGGCACAGCGCCAGTTCCACGGTGCCGGACTTGACCAGCGCGGCGTCGGTGACAATCAACGGGTTGTCGATATCCAGCCGCGTGAGTTCCGCCGCCAGTTGCTCGATGGCCCCGGCGCCGGTGATCAGTTTGTGAGCAATTTTGAACTGGGACAGACTCATCGTGCGCAGCCTCTTATAGGTGTGGGAGCTGAGCACAAGCGTAGCTGAGGGTTTGCGGTTGGCTGGTATTCAGTTGGTGAATAATCAAGAGCAAAGCCCCTCACCCTAACCCTCTCCCGGAGGGAGAGGGGATTGACCGAGCTGCACTCTCGAAGTCCATCGACGTGCAATACCGAGTCGAACTGAGATTCTGAACAGCATGAAGATCTGCCCCCTTTCCCCCTCGCCCCCTTGGGGGAGAGGGCTGGGGTGAGGGGTGGCTTTTGATCTGGGCGTCAGACCTGGGCGGTACGCAGTTTCTCGCTACGACCACGCAACCATTCAAGGGTCAGCAACAGGATGACGGAGAAGGCGATCAGCAAGGTGGCCGCCGCCGCAATCGTCGGGCTGAGGTTCTCGCGAATGCCGCTGAACATCTGCCGAGGCAAGGTCGCTTGCTCGGGGCCGGCGAGGAACAGCGTCACCACCACTTCATCGAACGACGTCGCAAAGGCAAACAGCGCCCCGGAAATCACCCCCGGCGCAATCAACGGCAGAGTCACCCGGCGGAAGGTGGTCAGCGGCGATGCCCCTAGGCTGGCCGCCGCCCGCACCAGATTGTGGTTGAACCCCTGCAACGTCGCCGACACGGTGATGATCACGAACGGCACACCGAGCACCGCGTGCACCACGATCAACGAGAAGAAGCTGTTGCCCAGTCCCAGCGGTGCGAAGAACAGATAACTCGCCACACCAATGATCACCACCGGCACCACCATCGGCGAAATCACCAGCGCCATCACCAGCGATTTGCCGGGGAAGTCGCCACGGGTCAGGCCGATGGCGGCCAGTGTGCCGAAGACCATCGCCAGCACCGTCGCGGCGGGGGCGACGATGATGCTGTTCTTCAGCGAGCGCATCCATTCGGCCGAGGCGAAGAAGTCCTGATACCAGTGCAGCGAGAAACCCTGCAGCGGATACACCAGGAAACTGCCCGAGTTGAACGACAGCGGCACGATGACCAGCACCGGCAGAATCAGGAACAGCAGGATCAGGCCGCAGAGAATCCGCAAGCTGTAGAACCACACCCGTTCGATGGGCGACATGTAAGGACTCAGCATTTCAAATTCTCCTTAGCTCAGGCGCAGGCGACTGGCGCCCACCAGCCAGCTGTAGATCAGATACAGCACCACGGTCGCCAGCAGCAGCAAGCCGCCGAGCGCAGTGGCCATGCCCCAGTTGATGCTGGTGTTGGTGTAGAACGCGACGAAGTAACTGACCATCTGATCGTTCGGGCTGCCGAGCAGCGCCGGAGTGATGTAGTAGCCGATGGCGAGAATGAACACCAACAGGCAACCGGCGCCGACACCGGCGTAGGTCTGCGGGAAATACACCCGCCAGAAACTGGCGAAGGGATGGCAGCCCAACGAGATGGCGGCGCGCATGTAGGTTGGCGAGATGCCTTTCATCACGCTGTAGATCGGCAGGATCATGAACGGCAGCAGGATGTGCACCATCGAGATGTAGACCCCGGTGCGGTTGAACACCAGTTCCAGCGGCTTATCAATGATGCCCATCGCCATCAGCGCGCTGTTGATCAGTCCGCCCGACTGCAGCAACACGATCCACGCCGCGACCCGCACCAGAATCGAGGTCCAGAACGGCAGCAGCACCAGAATCATCAGCAGGTTGCTCTGCCGCGATGGCAGGTTCGCCAGCAGGTAAGCCAGTGGATAGGCGAGGAACAAACAGATCACGGTGATGATCAGGCCCATCCAGAACGTGCGGGCGAAGATGTCGAGGTAGATCGCCTGATCCGGGGTGGCCGGGGCCAGTTCGCCGAGATCGTCGATACGGTGATCCACCGCTGCCAGCAGATAGAACGGGGTGATGCTGCTGGTGTTGCGTTTGACCGCTTGCCAGTAGGCCGGATCGCCCCAACGCTCATCGAGTCCTTCGAGTGCTTCTTTATAGGAGGCCGGTTCGCTGGCGAACGGCAGTGCCCGGGCGGTTTTGGTCAGCAGGCTGCGATAGCCGGCCAACTCCATGTTCAAGCGTTTGGACAGATCGCCCAGCGTCTGGTTTTTGCGGGCTTCGGCGAGGTCTTCGCCGGCCGCTTTGTACACCGGTTCAGCGGGCAGGCCACGGCCGTCCCAACTGGCGATGGCCGCCACGGTGCGCGGCATGCCGCCGACCACTTCCGGGTTGCCGACGCTTTTGTAGAGCAGCGCCACGATCGGCACCAGGAACACCAGCAACAGAAACAGCACCAGCGGCGCAATCAACGCCTGGGCCTTCCAGCGGTTGACCCGCTCGGCGCGCTTGAGCTTCTGCTTCAAGGTGGGGCTGGCGCCCTCGTTCAGGGGAACGGCGATGGCCATGACGTACTCCGCAAATCTTTGATCGTTACAGAAGTGGCGAACCACCTCTGTTGTGTTGAAACACAGCTACCTGTGGGAGCGAGCCTTCCAGAGAGAGCGAACCTTTGTGGCGAGGGGATTTATCCCCGATCGGCTGCGCAGCAGTCGTAAAACCTGAGAATCCGGTTTATCTGACACACCGAGCGGGTATGGCTTCGGGGCCGCTTCGCAACCCATCGGGGATAAATCCCCTCACCACACAAGCTCCCTCGCCACAACAGTTCGCTCCTGAAGTTGGAGTTTTGGTTATTTCGCAGCCCAGGAATTGAAACGCTGTTCCAGTTGCTCGCCGTTGTCAGCCCAGAAGCTGACGTCGATCTGTACCTGGTTGGCGATGTTTTCCGGGGTGGTCGGCATGTCTTTCAGGACGTCCTTGCTCAGCAGCGGTACTGCTTGAGTGTTGGCTGGGCCGTAGGCGATGTTTTCCGAGTAGGTCTTCTGCTGCTGCGGCTGGACCGAGTAGGCGATGAATTTCTTCGCCGCTTCGGCGCGCTTGGCGTCCAGACCTTTCGGGATGGCCCACGCATCGAAGTCGTAGATGCCGCCATTCCACACCACTTTCAGGTTGGATTCTTTTTGCACGGCGGCGATACGGCCGTTGTAGGCCGAACTCATGACCACGTCACCGGAGGCGAGGTATTGCGGCGGTTGTGCGCCGGCCTCCCACCACTGGATGTTCGGTTTCAGCTCATCGAGCTTCTTGAACGCGCGATCCTGCCCTCCCTTGCTCGCCAGCTCTTTGTAGACGTCTTTCGGTGCAACACCGTCGGCCATCAGCGCGAACTCAAGGGTGTACTTGGCACCCTTGCGCAGGCCACGCTTGCCCGGGAATTTCTTGGTATCCCAGAAATCGGCCCAGCTGGTTGGCGCGGTTTTCAGCTTGTCGGCGTTGTACGCGAGTACGGTCGACCAGACGAAGAAGCCTACGCCGCATGGCTGAATTGCGCCTTTGACGTAATCCTCGGTTTTGCCGAACAGCGCCGGGTCGAGTTGTTCGAACATGTCTTCATCGCAACCACGGGACAGCTCTGGCGATTCGACTTCCACCAGATCCCACGACACGCTCTTGGTATCGACCATGGCTTTGACCTTGGCCATTTCGCCGTTGTACTCACCGGCAACGATCTTGCCATTGCCCGCCGCTTCCCACGGTGCGTAGAAGGCTTTGACTTGCGCCGCCTTGTTCGCCCCGCCAAACGACACCACAGTCAAATCGGGACCGGCGGCCATCGCGCTGGCCGCACCCATCAGGCCCAGGGTCAGGGCGGTGAACTTCAGGGATCTCAACATTTATTGTTCTCTCCACGTGCAGGGTTGGTGTTGGTATTGCCGGGGCGCTTAGTGCGCCTCTAGAAGAGGATCGAGTGCGCGAACGTGCTCGACCTGCCAGCCAAGCGGAACCACGTCCCCGACCGCGAGCGCTGGATCGAGCTCGGCAATCGGCTGTTTCACGAAGAAGTCGGTCTTGCCGCAGACTTCCAGGCGCACCCGGACGTGGTCGCCCAGATAGATGAATTCCGCCACCCTCCCTGAGAAGCGGTTGACGCATTGGTCGCTCGAGCCATTGAGGCTGACGCGTTCCGGGCGAATCGACAGGGTCACCGGTTCGCCAGTCTGGCCGACGTTGACCGCCAGCGCCTCGACCTTCTCGCCCCGCCCCAGCTCAACCACGCAACGCTCGCCGCTCTGGCTGAGCAGCCGCCCGTTGAGGCGGTTGTTCTCGCCGATGAAATTGGCGACGAAGGTGTTTTTCGGTTCTTCGTAAAGCGTGCGCGGCGGGGCGATCTGCTGGATTTCGCCCTGATGGAACACAGCGACGCGATCGGACATGGTCAGCGCTTCACCCTGATCGTGGGTCACGTAGACCACGGTCACGCCGAGGCGTTGGTGCAGGTGCTTGATCTCCATCTGCATGTGTTCGCGCAATTGCTTGTCGAGTGCGCCCAGCGGTTCGTCCATCAGCACCAGTTGCGGTTCGAACACCAGCGCCCGCGCCAGTGCCACGCGCTGCTGCTGACCGCCGGAGAGTTGCGCCGGATAGCGCGAAGCGAAGGCGTCGAGCTGGACCATGCTCAGGACTTTCTTGACCTTGTCGCTGACATCGCTCTTGTTCAGGCCGCGCACGGTCAACGGGAAAGCCAGGTTCTCGGCCACGGTCATGTGCGGGAACAACGCGTAGTTCTGGAACACCATACCGATGTCACGCTTGTGCGGCGGTACGTTATTGATGGCGCGGCCGGCCAGGAGGATTTCGCCGGCGGTCGGGGTTTCGAACCCGGCGAGCATCATCAGGCTGGTGGTCTTGCCCGAGCCGGACGGCCCGAGCAGGGTCAGGAACTCGCCTTTGCGAATGTCCAGGTTGAGGTCTTTGACGATCAGGTTCTCGCCGTCGTAGCTCTTCTGCACTCCACGAAAGCTGACCAGCACGTCACTGGCCCCTGCGTTTGAATCGACCTGGCTCATACCCACACCTTTGTTATTGGTAACTGCTGTGGATTAAGCCTAGTGGCTGGCGCCAGCCGCGCAAATCGGGGCGCAGGAGAGAATAGCCTCAGCCGGATGGAAGGTTGGGGGTAGGGATTGCCCTACAAGGATGGCGCGTTTTGGCAAACGCAGCGGCAAGTGACCAGCTGCGAGCTGCAAGAACAGGCAAAAGCGGTTGTCGCTAATGGATATGCCCGAAATTTCGGGCGCTATGCCGAACCCCTGTAGGAGTGAGCCTGCTCGCGATAGCGGTGGCTCAATCACTGAAGTGTTGCCTGACGGAACGCTATCGCGAGCAGGCTCACTCCTACAGTTTTGATTGCGGTGATCTTTAGAGGAGTTTGTGCTCCATCGCGTATTTGACCAGTTCGGCCAGCGAGGTGATGTTGAGCTTCTGCATCAGCCGCGCCTTGTGGGTGCTGATGGTCTTGCTGCTCAGCGCCAGTTGCTGGGCGATGTCGTTGACGTTGGCGCCCTGGGCCAGGCGCTCGAACACCGAGAACTCACGCTCGGACAGCAGCGAATGCAACGGACGCGTGTCGGTCAGGCCGACTTCGAAGACCATCCGGTCGGCCAGTTCCGGGTCGATGTAACGTCCGCCGGCCGCCACTTTGCGAATCGCCGTCAGCAGCAATGCCGGATCGCTGTCCTTGGTCGCATAGCCGGCGGCGCCGACCTTCAGCGCACGGGCGGCCATTTGCGCCTCGTCGTGCATCGACAGCACCAGAATCGCCGGAGGATTGTTCAGCGCGCGAATCCGCGGAATCGCCTCCAACCCATTGACGCCAGGCATCGAGATGTCCAGCAACACCACTTCACACGGCACGCTGCGCAAGGTTTCGAGGAGCTGCTCGCCATTGCTCGCCTCCCCCACCACTTGCAGATCCTTGGCCAGGCCGATCAGTTGCTTGATGCCTTCACGGACGATGGTGTGGTCTTCGGCTACAAGTACGCGGATCAAATTTTTTCTCCAGATTTCAGGTACACACCAAACCCTGTGGGAGCGAGCCTGCTCGCGACAGCGTCAGTTCAAACACCACAAACCTTCAAACCTCACTCACCGGCACCCACACATGCAGACTGGTGCCCTCCCCCGGCTCACTCTCAAGTTGCAAGCGCCCGCCCATGATCAACACCCGCTCGCGCATACCGACCAAACCAAAAGACGTCGGCCGGTCCGCCGCAGCGACAAAGCCTGTGCCATCGTCGCTGACCGTCAGGCACAATTCGTCGCCTTCCAGCGCCAGTGTCAGTTCCACAGTATGCGCCTGAGCATGGCGCATGACGTTGGTCAGCGCCTCCTGCAGGATGCGGAACAACCCGATCGCCTTGGCATCGCTGAGCGCCGGCAGATTGTCCGGCACCTGCACCAGACACGGAATCTGCGTGCGCGCCTCGAACCGCCGCGCCTGCCACTCGATCGCTGAAGCAATCCCGGCATCGAGAATCGGCGGTCGCAGCGCTGTCGCCACATCGCGTACCAACTGGAACAACTGGGCGATCAATCGCTTCATGCTGTTCAACCGCTCGTGCAGCCCCGGGTCGAGTTGCGCGTAGGCCAGTTCGCACATCGAGGTTTCCAGTTTCAGCACCGTGAGCATCTGCCCCAGCTCATCGTGCACTTCGCGGGCGATCCGCGCCTTTTCTTCTTCACGCACGCTTTCCAGGTGCGCCGACAATTCGCGCAGTTGCTCGCGGGAGGCGGCCAGCTCCAACTCGATACGTTTGCTTTCGCTGATGTCCCAGACGATGCCGTCCCAGACATAGGCGCCATCCTCCAGCTGTCGGGTGATTGCCTTGATCTCGGCCCAGCGCTGCTCGCCCTGACGGGTGAGAATCCGCCCTTGCCAGGACCAGTCACTGTCTGTGTCCAGCGCCTGATCCTGGGTCTGGTGGTAACTGGCCTTGTCGTCCGGATGCACCAGACTGCGCAAGCCCATGTCGCGGTGGGCAATGGCGGCCGGCGCGTAGCCGACCAGACTCTCGCTGCCCTCGCTGATGTAGGCAAAATCGATCTGCCCGGTTACTGGCGCCCGCTCCAGGCGGAACACCAGCCCCGGTACGTTAGCGGCAATGCCTTGCAGGCGCGCTTCACTTTCCTGCAACGCGGCCAGGGCGCGGCGACGCTCAGTGACGTCGGTGAGATAAACCACCAGATACTCGCTGTCGCGAAAGCGCAGAAAACTCAGCGAGACATCTGTCGGCAGGACGCTGCCATCGGCGCGCACGCAACTGGTTTCAAAACTCAAAGGCCCCTCTTCACTGGCCCGCGCGCGTTTCCACAGGTTGAGCCAGCGGTCCATGTGCAGACCGGGTTCGAAGTCGATCAGCGGCCGCTCGATCAGCGCGCCCTGTGGATAACCGAGCATGTGTTCCGCCGCGCGGTTGGCATAGCGCACATGGCTGTCCCAGTTGACCCAGAGAATGCCGACGGTACTTTGGTCGATGGAAAACTGGGTCAGGCGCAAGGCTTCTTCGCTGGCCGCGCGCAGGGCAATGTCTTCCCGGGCGGCCAGCAGACGCTGTTCGAGGCTGTGTTGCTGGCGGCGTTGCCAGATGATGATGGCCGCACAACTGAGCAGCAACACCGCAAACAACAGGCTGAGGTTCTGCCAGAACCCCGGCGATTCCGTCAGCCGTGGGTACTTGGGTTGCAGCCACTGGTTGTGCAGGCGCTCCAGATCCTTGGCCGGAATTGCCCGCAAGGCGCTTTCGATGATCCCGGCCAATTGCGGCCAGTCACGCCGCGTGGCAACCCGCAACAGCTGCGGCAAGCCGATATCGCCAACCACCACCAGCCCGGCGAACTCCGGCTCGGCGGACAAGCGCCCGAGTTGCGCCTCATCCACCACGGCGTAGGACGCTTGTTGAGTCAACAACAGTTGCAGTGCCTGACGCTCCAGCGGCACGCCTTGCAGATTCAGATGGGGATAAGTGCTGCGCAAATAGTCGGCCGTGACGCTGGGCATGCGTACGGCAACGCGAGACAGGCTGTCGAGTTTTTCCAGCTCGACCACGCCGCCGCTCTTCTGGTCACTGACCACCAGTTGCGGTACACGCATGTAGGGATCGGAAAACAGCCACAGGCGTAGCGCACCCGGGGTCTGGGTCAGGCCCGGGGCGATGTCGATTTCACCTTCGCGGGCGGCCTCTTCCAGTTGCGCCAGGTCCTGAAAGTTGCGCCAGCTCAGCTCGACATTCAGGGTCTTGGCCAGCGCCTTCATCAATTCAACGTTGGCCCCGGACAGTCGCTGCAAGCGCCGGTCGTATTGCGCGTACGGCGCCTGCAACACCAGACCGACGCGCAGCTCACGGTGTTGCGCCAGCCATTGCTGCTCGCCGGGCGTCAACAGCGCTGCATGTGCCGCCGGCGCAGACGCGGCCCAGCCCATCAAGGGAAAACACAACCAGCCGATAACCCACAGGCAGTAAAAACGCATCATTGAAATCTCTTGCACTGACAAATTCTGACCAACCCATTAGGCTGCCGGGATACTTTTCTGGCCTGGAATAACCGATGCCCTCTGTCTACCGCCTGGCAATGCCAGCATTGTGCCTGTCGCTGATCCTGCCTTGTGCGTTTTCCGTCGAAGCCGCCGATCCGGCGCCCGCCTCCAACGCCGAGCAACCGGCCGCCGAAAAACCGGCCGAACGCCAGCCACTGCTTGAGCGTAGTCAGGAAGAAGCCGCAGCACTCGAACGTAAGGTCCCGGCGCAAGAACAGCAGCAGTTGCAGGCCGGCGCCGACACTTTCCTCGCTCTGTGGAAACCGGCCAACACCGCCGAACCCAAAGGTGCGGTGATTATTGTCCCTGGCGCCGGCGAAACCGCTGACTGGCCGCAAGTGATCGGCCCGCTGCGCAGCAAATTGCCCGATGTCGAGTGGAGCAGCCTGAGTATCACCTTGCCGGATCTGCAAAGCGATGCCATCGCACCTCGGGTGATTGCGCCCGCCGCCGCGCCGAAAGCCGCGGAAAGTGGCAACAAGGATTCCACCACCGCGCAACCGATCGAACAGGCGGCGGGCGGTGAAGCGGAAGTGGCGGAGCAGGTGGTCGCCGAAACGACTGAAGAACAATCCAAGGCAGATGCCGAACGGATCTTCGCGCGGATCGACGCGGCAATCGCCTATGCCGAGCAACAAAGCGCTCGCCGGGTCGTGGTCCTCGGTCACGGCACCGGCGCTTACTGGGCGGCGCGTTTCCTCAGCGAGCGGCAGAGCGCACAGGTCGAGAAACTGGTGATGGTCGATGCGCAATCACCGACCAAAGCCAAGCCGCAACTGGCCGAGCTGACGCCGACCCTGAAGTTGCCGACTGCGGACATTTTCTACATGGACAAGGCGCTGGACCGCAACGCGGCGCTGGAGCGCATGCAGGCCAGCAAGCGCTTGAAAACTTCGACCTTCAGCCAGGTGGCGCTCAAGGCGTTACCGGATAAGAAGGCTGAGCAGGAACAGCTGTTCCGGCGGGTGCGTGGCTGGTTGAATCCGCAGAAGACTGACTGACAGACCGAGTCGCCCGCAATCGCGAGCAGGCTCACTCCTACAGTTGATCGCATTCCATCTGGAGGAGATCGATCAACTGTAGGAGTGAGCCTGCTCGCGATGAGGCCCCTACCAACAACCCATCTTTGTCAGCTCAGCGAAAATCCCGCCGCGCCCGAATCAGCGTAAACGCGTTGTGCAGCTCGCGGGTTTTCTCGGTCGCGTCACGCACCTGCTCCGGTGTTGCGCCGCTGCCGGCGATCTTGTCCGGGTGATGACGACTGAGCAGCCGTCGATAGGCGCGCTTGATCTGTGCCGGTTCGCTGGTCGCCGACACGCCGAGCAGGCGCATCGCTTCCTGATAACTCACCGCCGCACTGACAATCGGGCGCTTGTTGGGCTCGTAATCACTGGCCAGCGCCTGTATCTGCTGGGTTGTCCAGCCCAGCCACTTACCCCACTGCGCCAGTAATTCACGCTCACTGACGCCCGCGCGACCGTCGGCCCAGACCATCCGCCAGCAGGCGCGCAACACGCCCTCGGCGGCATGCGGCTGAGCACTCAGGCGGCGCAGATAACCGCGCAGGCGATCGCCGCCGGATTTGCCGCGATTGAACGCAGCAATCGCCCGCCGCCGCGCCGGCTCGCTCATTTCCAGGGCATTCATTTCATGGCGCGCCTGCTGGATATGGCCGTCCGTCACCCGTCCGTCACTCTTGGCCAGACGCCCGAGCAACACGAACAACAATTCGTCGTTGCGCAACATCGGCCGGCCACCGAGTTTTTCCCGCAAGTGTCCCCAGCTCTGCAGGTGCAGACGCCGATCCAGCGCCTGTCCCAACAATGCCCCAAGCATGGCCCCCGGAATGCTGGCGATCGCAAAACCCGCTCCGGCTCCAATCAGAGTCCCTGGCCACAACATATCAACGACTCGCTTCTATCAATGCTTCAGCTTCGGCCAGACGCTCATGCGTACCGACATCCACCCAGTGCCCTTTCAGACGCTCACCGCTGACCTGTCCGTCAGCCATGGCTTTGCGCAGCAGTGGTGCGAGCTTGAATGCGCCGTCCGCGCAGCCATCGAACAACTGCGGATGGAGCACGGCGATGCCGCTGTAGGTCAGGGTTTGCGCACCCGGCTGAGCATCGCTCACCCGGCCGTCAGTCAGGATGAAATCGCCCGTCGGATGATGAGCCGGGTTGTCCGCCAGGACGAGATGCGCCAGACCGTTGATCGGCTGATGCAGCACGCTGAAGTCGTAATCGGTCCAGATATCGCCGTTGACCACCAGAAACGCATCGTCACCGAGCAACGGCAAGGCGCGGAAAATCCCGCCGCCGGTTTCCAGCGGCTCACCTTCCGGCGAGTACCGGATGCTCACGCCGAACTGCGAACCGTCGCCCAGGTAATCCTCGATCTGCTGACCGAGCCAGGCATGGTTGATCACGATCTCGCTGAAACCGGCTGCGGCCAATGCGCGCAGGTGGTATTCGATCAACGGTACGCCGCCGGCACGCACCAGCGGCTTGGGGGTAGTCAGGGTCAGCGGGCGCATGCGCTCGCCCTTGCCTGCCGCCAGAATCATCGCCTTCATGCGCTCACTCCGCCACGCAAACTGGCGAGCAACGCCTGCAGATCCGCCAACTCAGGACGACGCGCAATTACCGCCTCTATATAGGCGAAGAAACGCGGGACGTCGGCCAGGTAGCGCGGTTTGCCATCGCGATGACAGATCCGGGCGAAAATGCCGATGACTTTCAGGTGGCGTTGTACGCCCATCAGGTCGCTGGCGCGCAGGAAGTCTTCGAAGTCTGCCTGCACCGGAATGTCCAGCGCCGAGGCTTGCTGCCAGTAACTTTCCAGCCAGCCACGCACGCGCTCTTCAGGCCAGCTGAGGAAGGCGTCCTTGAACAGGCAGGTCACGTCGTAGGTGACCGGGCCGTAGACCGCATCTTGAAAGTCGAGCACGCCGGGATTCGGCTCGCTGAGCATCAGGTTGCGCGGCATGTAGTCGCGGTGCACCAGCACTTTCGGCTGCGCCAGGGCGCTGTCGATCAGCAGATCGCTGACGGCTTGCCATTGTTGCTGCTGTGCCGCGTCGAACTCGATGCCGAGTTCGCGCTTCACGTACCATTCGGGGAACAGTTCAAGTTCACGGCGCAGCAGCGCCACGTCGTAACTCGGCAGCGGTGCGACCATCGGTAATTGCTGAAACGCCAACAGTGCCTGCAAGGCATCGTTGAACAAAGCGTCGGCATTTTCGCCGTCGATAACGTCGAGATAGGTCTTATTGCCCAGGTCATTGAGCAAAAGAAATCCGCCTTCGAGGTCTTCTGCATAAATTTTCGGCACGTTAATTCCGGATTTCGCCAGCAAAAAGGCGATATCCACGAACGGTTTGCAGTTTTCCTGGGGTGGCGGCGCGTCCATCACGACGAAACTGCGACCCGCGCCTTCCCAACGGAAATACCGGCGGAAACTAGCGTCGCTGCTGGCCGCGGTCAACGTGGCCGGGGGCACGGCGCCCCAGCCCTGATCTGCAAACAGGATTGCCAACTGCTCATCGAGCCAAACTTTCAGGTGTTGCAAGCGTACATCTTGGTCAGGCATTGCAAGGGTCTCCGACGGCGCTAGCCGTCAAGCGGGTCATGCTTTATTATCCAGCATCTTTTTCAGACCATCGAGAGGCGTGCGGCCCACACCGCGGGCAGATGGCACGCAGGAAGCCCGGACTAATAAGATGGCATTGAAATCCCCCGCGTTTCGTAAAAAATTTCCGTTGTTGGTAACCGGCAGTCTGCTGGCTATGCAACCTCTGGCCAGTCAATTCGTTGTTGCCGCCGAGCAGTATGACTGCGCCGTCTCGGCAACGGGTGGCTGGGCGTGTGCGCCCAAGACGCCGGCCGCTGCATTGCCGCCGCGTCCGGTGCATGACGGCAGTGCCGTCAGCGCCGCAGGCGAAGCCCCGGCCCAGAACGGTTCCACATCCGACACCGGCGCCAAGCCTGTGCTGGTCACCGAAGCCAAAGGCCGCGGTCTGAAATCCCGTAGCGAAGACTACAGTCACCTCGACTGGGTTCCGCGCGAGAAGCTCACCGCCGCCCAATTGGCCGAGACCGGTCCTTACTGCTCTGGTTCCTATATCGAACCGATTCGTCCTGGCATGAATGACAAGACGAATAAAAGTGACGCACCGACCTTTATCGGCGCCAAGGCCTCGCGCTACAACACCGAAGATCAGGTGGGTACGCTGGCCGGCGACGTGGTCCTGCGTCAGGGCAGCATGCAAGTCGAGTCCGACGAGGCCAGCCTGTACCAGGCCGAGAGCCGCGCCGAACTCAATGGCGACGTGCGCATTCGCGACAACGGTGCACTGATCGTCGGCGACCACGCCGATGTGCAGCTCGACACCGGTGAAGCCAAGGTCGACAACGCCGAATACGTGATGCACAAATCGCGCATCCGCGGTAACGCGCTGTACGCCAAGCGTGCCGAGAACGCGATCATCCGCTTGAAGGACGGCACGTACACCACGTGCGAACCGAACAGCAACGCCTGGCAGCTCAAGGGCAACAACATCACCCTGAACCCTGCCACCGGCTTCGGTACCGCGACCAACGTGACGCTGCGGGTCAAGGACATTCCGATCCTGTACACGCCGTACATCTACTTCCCGATCGACGACCGTCGCCAATCGGGCTTCCTGCCGCCGACCATCGGCACCGGCAGCGATACCGGCTTCATGCTGGTCACCCCGTACTACTTCAACCTGGCGCCGAACTACGACGCCACGTTGTACCCGCGTTACATGAGCAAGCGCGGCATGCTGGTCGAAGGCGAGTTCCGTTACCTGACCAAGTCCAGCGAAGGCCAGTTCGGTGCGGCGTATCTGAACGACGAAGATACCGATCGCAGCAAGCAGTCCGATTACGAAAAAAATCGCTACATGTACAACTGGCAGCACAAGGGCGGTCTCGACTCCCGTGTGATGACTCAGGTTGACTACACCAAGATCAGCGACCCGTACTACTTCCAGGACCTGACCACCGATCAGATCGGTGTGAAGAGCGCTGACTTCGTGAACCAGCAGGGTTCGGTGACCTATCGTGGCGACTCGTATACCGCCATGTTGAACGCTCAGCAGTACCAGCTCGCGACCGTTTCGAACATCACGCCTTACGGTCGTCTGCCACAGATCACCTTCAATGGTCAGTTGCCGTATCACCCGGAAGGTCTGAATTTCGATTACGAGACCGAGATCGTGCGGTTTGATCGTGATCTGAAAAACGGCAACTTCACGGATGAAGATGGCACCGTTACGCCGCGCCTGGACACCAACGTACAGGGCCTGGCCCGCGCCAACGGCGACCGTCTGAATCTGAAGCCAGGCGTCAGCCTGCCGATGAACTGGACCTATGGTTTCCTCAAGCCGTCGCTCAAGTACCAGTACACCCAGTACCAACTGGATCTGGACGGCACTGGCAAATCGCAGATTGCTGCAATGTCGCCGGAAAACCAGAAGCTCAACGGCACCTTCGACAGCAACCAGAGCCGCGGCGTACCGATCGCCAGTGTCGACAGCGGTCTGTACTTTGACCGCAACACGTCGTACTTCGGCAAGAACTATCGCCAGACCCTGGAACCGCGCCTGTTCTACCTGTATGTACCCAAGGTTGATCAGGAAGACATTCCGGTATTCGATACCAGTGAATACACCTTCAACTACGCGTCTCTGTTCCGTGACAACCGCTTCTCCGGCTCCGACCGCGTCGGCGACGAGAACAAACTGTCGCTGGGTGTGACCAGCCGCTGGATCGAAGACGACGGTTTCGAGCGCCAGCGTATCAGCGTCGGTCAGGCCTACTACTTCAAGGATCGTGAAGTCCAACTGCCAGGCATCGCGTTCAAGGATCGCAAGGACGCCCAGTCCGACGTATCGCCATACGCGCTGGAATACGAATACCGCTGGAACCGCGACTGGCGTACCACTGCCGACTACAACTGGGATCCGGACAGCCGCAGCCCACGCTCCGGCAGCGCAATGTTCCACTACCAGCCTGAAGACAACCCGAACAAGGTGGTCAACGTCGGTTATCGCTATCGCAACGACCAGGTTCGTTACGATCAGAACACCGGTAAATGGTCGGTGGGTGGTGGCGACTATGGCACCCCGGGCCAACCTGGCTACGTGAAGGACTACTACAAGATCCAGCAGCATGACTTCTCGGTCATCTGGCCGATCGTTCCGCAGTGGAGCGCGATCAGCCGCTGGCAGTACGACTACAACCGCAACCGTACGCTGGAAGCCTTCGGTGGTTTCGAATACGACAACTGCTGCTGGAAACTGCGCCTGATCAACCGTTACTGGGTTTCCTACGACGAATTCAGTCAGGAAGCTCCGCAAAACGAAAAAGGCGACCACGGCGTCTTCCTCCAAATTGTTCTGAAGGGACTCGGCGGCCTGACTGGCGCCAAGGTAGAGAGCTTCCTCGACAAAGGCATCCAAGGTTATCGTCAACGTGAAGACCAAGCTTTCTGATTCTCTGCGCCCGCTGCTGCTGGGCGCGCTGTTCCTGGGTACTGCGGCAAACGCCGCAGTACAGTCCATCGATAAAGTGGTCGCGATCGTTGATAACGACGTGGTCATGCAGAGCCAACTGGACCAGCGCGTCCACGAAGTTCAGCAGACCATCGCCAAGCGTGGCGGCGGCATGCCGCCTCCAGGCGTGCTGGATCAGCAGGTGCTCGAGCGCCTGATCGTCGAAAACCTGCAACTGCAGATCGGCGAGCGTTCCGGCATCCGCATTACCGATGAAGAACTGAACCAGGCGGTCGGCACGATCGCCCAGCGCAACAACATGACCGTGGATCAATTCCGCGCCGCCCTGGCACACGACGGTTTGTCCTATGACGACGCCCGTGACCAGATCAAGCGCGAGATGATCATCAGCCGTGTACGTCAGCGCCGTGTGGCAGAGCGCATCCAGGTCTCCGAGCAGGAAGTGAAGAACTTCCTCGCCTCCGACCTGGGCAAGATGCAACTGTCCGAAGAACTGCACCTGGCCAACATCCTGATCCCGACGCCGGAAAGCGCCAACTCTGATGCGATTCAGAGCGCATACCGTCAGGCGATGGACGTTTACCAGAAGCTCAAGCAAGGCGCCGACTTCGGTCAAATGGCCGTTGCCAAATCCGGCAGCGATAACGCCCTGGAAGGCGGCGACATGGGCTGGCGTAAAGCTGCGCAACTGCCACCGCCGTTCGACCGCGAGCTGAGCAGCATGGCGGTTGGCGACATCACTCAGCCTGCACGCACCCCGGGTGGTTTCATCATCCTCAAGCTGCTGGCCAAGCGCGGTGGCGAAGCGCAGATGCGCGATGAGGTGCATGTGCGCCACATCCTGGTCAAGCCAAGCCCGATCCGTGACGAAGCCAAGACCAAGGCCCTGGTGCAATCGCTGTACGAGCGCATCCTGGCTGGCGAAGACTTCGCTGAACTGGCGAAGAACTACTCCGAAGACCCGGGTTCGGCGCTCAACGGTGGCGACCTGAACTGGGTCGATCCGAACGCACTGGTACCGGAATTCCGCGAAGTGATGGCCAAGACCCCACAAGGTCAGCTGTCCAAGCCGTTCCAGACCCAGTACGGCTGGCACGTGCTGGAAGTCCTTGGCCGCCGCGCCACCGACAGCACCGAGCAGGCTCGCGAGCAACAAGCGATGACCGTTCTGCGTAACAAAAAATACGATGAAGAGCTGCAAAACTGGCTGCGTCAGATTCGTGAAGAAGCCTACGTAGAAATCAAACTCCCTGGTGCAGACCAGGCAGCGCAGTGAAACCCCAGCGTTTCGCGCTGACACCCGGCGAACCAGCCGGCATCGGTCCCGACCTGTGCCTGCTGCTCGCCTCGCAAGCCCAGCCACATCCCCTGATTGCCATCACCAGCCGCGACCTGCTCACCGAGCGGGCCGCGCAGCTGGGGCTGGCCATCACTTTGCTGGAGGTGGCACCCGGCCAGTGGCCGGACATGCCGGCACCCGCCGGCAGCCTGTACGTCTGGGACACCCCGCTGAGCGCACCCGTGGTTGCCGGGCAACTGGACACGGCTAACGCTGCCTTCGTTCTGGAAACCCTGACCCGCGCCGGCAACGGCTGCCTGAACGGCGACTTCGCCGGGATGATCACCGCGCCTGTACACAAAGGTGTGATCAACGAATCGGGCATCGCTTTCTCCGGACACACAGAATTCCTCGCCGACCTGACGCATACCGCCCAAGTGGTGATGATGCTGGCTACTCGCGGCCTGCGCGTGGCACTGGTCACCACTCACCTGCCCCTGCGCGAGATTGCCGATGCAATTACGCCGGAGCGGCTGGAACGAGTCACGCGGATTCTGCACGCCGACCTGCAAGACAAATTCGGCATCGCCCGGCCACGCATCCTGGTCTGCGGACTCAACCCGCACGCCGGTGAAGGTGGACACCTGGGCCATGAAGAAATCGACATCATCGAACCGACATTAGAGCGCCTGCGCGGCGAGGGCATGGACCTTCGTGGCCCGCTGCCTGCCGACACTCTGTTTACCCCCAAATATCTGGAGCACTGCGACGCAGTGCTGGCGATGTACCACGACCAGGGTCTGCCCGTGCTGAAGTACAAAGGTTTCGGCGCTGCGGTCAACGTGACCCTCGGCCTGCCGATCATCCGCACCTCGGTTGACCACGGCACCGCCCTGGATCTGGCCGGCAGCGGCAAGATCGACACCGGCAGCCTGCAGGTCGCCCTGGAAACCGCCTACCAGATGGCCGAGACCCGTTTATGACCGAGCAATACCAACACAAGGCGCGCAAACGCTTTGGCCAGAACTTCCTGCACGATGCCGGCGTCATCGACCGCATCCTGCGCTCCATCAGCGCCAAGCCTGACGACCGCATGCTGGAAATCGGACCGGGTCAGGGCGCGCTGACCGCCGGCATTCTCAACTCCGGTGCGCAACTCGACGTGGTCGAGCTGGACAAGGACCTGATCCCGATCCTCAACCAGCAGTTCGCCGGCAAGAGCAACTTCAACCTGCATCAGGGCGATGCGTTGAAGTTCGACTTCAACACCCTCAACGCCGCGCCGAACAGCCTGCGCGTGGTCGGCAACCTGCCGTACAACATCTCCACGCCGCTGATTTTCCACCTGCTGAACAACGCCGGCATCATTCGCGACATGCACTTCATGCTGCAAAAGGAAGTGGTCGAGCGGCTGGCGGCGGGCCCCGGTGGTGGCGACTGGGGTCGTCTGTCGATCATGGTTCAGTACCATTGCCGCGTGGAACATTTGTTCAACGTTGGCCCGGGCGCGTTCAACCCGCCGCCGAAAGTCGACTCGGCGATCGTTCGCCTGGTGCCGCACGCCGTGCTTCCGCACCCAGCCAAGGATCACAAGTTGCTGGAGCGTGTTGTGCGCGAGGCGTTCAACCAACGCCGCAAGACCCTGCGCAACACCCTCAAGCAACTGCTCAGCAATGCCGAGATAGAAGCCGCCGGTGTCGATGGCAGCCTGCGTCCGGAGCAACTGGATCTGGCCGCGTTCGTACGCCTGGCTGACCAGCTCGCCATACAAGTCCCGGCCTCCCCAGCCGCCGACTGACCGGCGATGAACGCTATCGGGCAGGCCGCCACTCTGGTTTACTGCCCGATACTTGCCTAGACTGATTCCCCATCAGCTACGCCTCGCGTTCCGCTTTGCTTAAGGCCCTTTTGCATGTCCGATCCTCGTTATCAGGTCGATGTCAGTGTCGTCACCCGCTATCTGGCAGACCAATCGCAACCCGAACATGACCGCTTCGCCTTCGCCTACACCATCACCGTGCACAACAATGGCGAGCAGCCCGCCCGTCTGATGTCGCGACACTGGGTGATCACTGACGGTGACGGGCATGTCGAAGAGGTTCGCGGCGCCGGCGTGGTCGGCCAGCAACCGTTGATCGACGTTGGCAAAAGCCACACCTACAGCAGCGGCACGGTGATGACCACCAAAGTCGGCACCATGCAGGGCACCTACGAAATGGTCGCTACCGACGGCAAACATTTCGACGCGATCATCAAGCCCTTCCGCCTCGCCGTCCCCGGAGCCTTGCACTGATGACGACGTACGCCGTGGGCGACCTGCAAGGCTGCCTCGAACCGCTCAAATGTCTGCTCAAGCAAGTGGCTTTCGACCCGAAGTTCGATCGGCTGTGGCTGGTCGGCGATCTGGTCAACCGTGGCCCGCAGTCGCTTGAGACCCTGCGCTTCCTTTATGGCATGCGCGAGTCACTGGTCTGCGTGCTGGGCAACCACGACTTGCATTTGCTGGCTGTCAGCAGGCACGTCGAGCGCCTGAAAAAGTCCGACACGTTGCGCGAAATCCTTGAAGCACCCGATGGCCCTGAGCTGCTTGAGTGGCTGCGTCAGCAAAAGCTTGCGCACTACGATGACCAGCGCGATGTCGTGATGGTTCATGCCGGCATCCCGCCGCAATGGTCGCTTCGTCGCGCGTTGAAGTGCGCAGGCGAAGTCGAGACCGCATTGCGCGATGACAACCTGTTTCCTGCCTTCCTCGACGGCATGTACGGCAACGAACCGGCGAAATGGGACAACGATCTCAAAGGCGTCACCCGCCTGCGCGTCATCACCAACTATTTCACCCGCATGCGCTTCTGCACCGCCGACGGCAAGCTCGATCTCAAGAGCAAGGAAGACCTCGACAGCGCACCGCCTGGCTACAAGCCATGGTTCCAGCACAAAGAGCGCAAGACCCGCGGTCTGCGGATCATCTTCGGCCACTGGGCCGCGCTGGAAGGCGATGTTCACGAACCGGGGATCTCGGCGCTGGACACCGGCTGTGTCTGGGGCGGCAGCCTGACCCTGATGAACGTCGACAGCGGCGAGCGCGTGTCATGCAAATGCGATGAACACGGCGGGCTTGCACCATCAGTCGCACCACTTATCCCCGAAACTTCGCCAGTCAGCGCACCGCGTTAGACTGCACATTCTGCCGAGCTACAGGAACCCGCCATGAGCGAATTCAAACGTATCCCCCCGGAACAGGCCCAGGCCCTGCGTGAGCAAGGCGCCGTTGTCGTCGATGTCCGTGATCCTGCAACTTTTGCCACCCTGCATATCAGCGGCTCGAAGCATCTGGACAACCACTCGCTGCACGCTTTCATTCAAGGTGCCGACCTCGATGCTCCGACCGTGGTCGTGTGTTACCACGGCAATTCCAGCCAGGGCGCGGCCGCCTACCTGATCAGTCAGGGTTTCTCCGACGTCTACAGCATGGACGGTGGCTTCGAGCTGTGGCGTACGACTTATCCGTCGGAAACCGCGCAAGGCACCGCCGAATAATTTTTTTGTCACGTGCAGGCCCCGGCTGCCGTGGGCCTGCGCGGGGCAGACGAACGGTCTGCCACAACTAATTACGTATCTCGCCTTTACCTCTCGAATTCCCAACTATCCTTAAGCCCAGGCCATCCAAAACAGGGGAGAGCCGGTACACCGGCGCACGGGTCATCGGGAGTGACTTTCAAGGTTGTCGACCGCGAAAGTGTTCTGGGGGGTAAACAAGCGGCCACCGCGGCTGCTTGCCAGCATCGACTGAGTGATCCGGCGTCGGCTCCACGTATCGAGCGAGGTGACGTCATGAGTATCTTTAGCCACTTCCAACAACGCTTCGAGTCCACACGCCAGGAAGAACTTTCGCTGCAGGAGTACCTGGAGCTGTGCAAAAAGGATCGCAGCGCTTACGTTTCCGCCGCCGAGCGTCTATTGATGGCTATTGGCGAACCCGAGCTGCTCGACACGTCGACCAACTCGCGGCTTTCGCGGATCTTCTCCAACAAGGTGATACGTCGCTATCCGGCCTTTGAAGACTTCCACGGGATGGAAGAATGCATCGACCAGATCGTCTCGTATTTCCGCCATGCCGCTCAGGGCCTGGAAGAAAAGAAACAGATTCTCTACCTGCTCGGCCCCGTCGGTGGCGGTAAATCGTCCCTGGCCGAGAAGCTGAAACAGCTGATGGAAAAAGTGCCTTTCTACGCGATCAAGGGCTCGCCGGTATTCGAATCGCCTCTGGGTCTGTTCAACGCCACCGAAGATGGCGCGATCCTCGAGGAAGACTTCGGCATCCCACGGCGCTACCTGAACACCATCATGTCGCCGTGGGCGACCAAACGCTTGGCCGAGTTCGGCGGCGACATCAGTCAGTTCCGTGTGGTCAAGCTGTACCCGTCGATCCTCAACCAGATCGCCGTGGCCAAGACCGAACCGGGCGACGAAAACAACCAGGACATCTCGGCGCTGGTGGGCAAGGTCGACATCCGCAAACTGGAGGAATATCCTCAGAACGACGCCGACGCCTACAGCTACTCCGGTGCGCTGTGCCGGGCCAACCAGGGCCTGATGGAATTCGTCGAAATGTTCAAGGCACCGATCAAGGTGCTGCATCCATTGCTGACCGCCACCCAGGAAGGCAACTACAACAGTACCGAAGGTCTGGGGGCGATTCCGTTCACCGGGATCCTGCTCGCGCACTCCAACGAATCGGAATGGCACACCTTCCGCAACAACAAGAACAACGAAGCGTTCATCGACCGGATCTACATCGTCAAAGTGCCGTACTGCCTGCGGGTCAGTGACGAGGTGAAGATCTACGACAAATTGCTGTTCAACAGTTCGCTGGCCAAGGCCCATTGCGCACCCGACACCCTGAAGATGCTGGCGCAGTTCACCGTGCTGTCGCGCCTCAAGGAGCCGGAGAACTCCAACATCTATTCGAAGATGCGGGTCTACGACGGGGAAAACCTCAAGGACACCGATCCAAAGGCCAAGTCGATCCAGGAATACCGCGACTCGGCCGGCGTCGACGAAGGCATGAACGGTCTGTCGACCCGCTTCGCCTTCAAGATCCTGTCCAAGGTGTTCAACTTCGATCCACACGAAATCGCCGCCAACCCGGTGCACCTGCTGTACGTGCTGGAGCAGCAGATCGAGCAGGAACAGTTCCAGGCCGAGACCCGCGAGCGCTACCTGCGCTACCTCAAGGAGTACCTGGCGCCGCGTTATATCGAATTCATCGGCAAGGAGATCCAGACCGCTTATCTCGAGTCTTACAGCGAGTACGGGCAGAACATCTTCGACCGCTACGTGCTGTATGCGGACTTCTGGATTCAGGATCAGGAATACCGCGATCCGGAAACCGGCGAGATTCTCAACCGCGTCGCTTTGAACGAAGAGCTGGAGAAAATCGAGAAACCGGCCGGCATCAGCAATCCGAAGGACTTCCGCAACGAAATCGTCAACTTCGTGTTGCGTGCCCGGGCCAACAACAACGGCAAGAACCCGACCTGGCTCAGCTACGAGAAACTGCGGGTGGTCATCGAGAAGAAAATGTTCTCGAACACCGAAGACCTGCTGCCAGTCATCAGCTTCAACGCCAAGGCCAGCAAAGAGGATCAACAGAAACACAACGACTTCGTTACTCGAATGGTCGAACGCGGCTACACCGACAAACAGGTAAGACTTCTGTCCGAATGGTACCTACGGGTCCGGAAATCGCAGTAAAACAGCTACAAGCTTCTAGCTACGAGCTGCAAGAAAAGGCATGTGAACGCTGTGCTTCTACTTGCGGCTCGCAGCTCACAACTTGAAGCTGCCCGGAGGGCCACGTATGAGCTATGTGATCGACCGACGTCTCAATGGCAAGAACAAGAGCACGGTGAACCGCCAGCGCTTCCTGCGGCGTTACCGTGACCACATCAAGAAGGCTGTCGAAGAGGCGGTCAGCCGCCGCTCCATTACCGACATGGAGCACGGCGAACAGATCAGCATTCCCGGTCGCGATATCGACGAACCGGTGCTTCACCATGGCCGCGGCGGCAAGCAGACCGTGGTTCATCCCGGCAACAAGGAATTCACCGCCGGCGAGCACATCGCCAGGCCGCCCGGTGGTGGCGGCGGACGCGGGCCAGGCAAGGCCGGCAATTCCGGCGAAGGCATGGACGAATTCGTCTTTCAGATCACTCAGGAAGAATTCCTCGAGTTCATGTTCGAAGACCTCGAACTGCCGAACCTGGTCAAACGCAACCTGAGCGGCACCGACACCTTCAAGACCGTGCGCGCGGGGATCAGCAACGAGGGCAACCCGTCGCGGATCAACATCATCCGCACCCTGCGCTCGGCCCACGCCCGGCGCATCGCACTGTCCGGCAGCAGCCGCGCCAAACTGCGCGAAGCCAAAGAGGAACTGGCGCGATTAAAGCGCGAAGAGCCGGACAACTTCGGCGATATCCAGGAACTTGAAGCAGAAATCGAAAAACTCAGCGCGCGCATCCACCGCGTGCCGTTCCTCGATACGTTCGACCTCAAATACAACCTGTTGATCAAGCAACCCAACCCCAGCTCGAAAGCGGTGATGTTCTGCCTGATGGACGTATCCGGCTCGATGACCCAGGCGACCAAGGACATCGCCAAGCGCTTTTTCATCCTGTTGTATCTGTTCCTCAAACGGAACTACGACAAGATTGACGTCGTGTTCATCCGCCACCACACCAGCGCCCGGGAAGTGGACGAGGAAGAGTTTTTCTATTCACGGGAAACCGGCGGCACCATCGTCTCCAGTGCCCTGAAGCTGATGCAGGAGATCATGGCCGAGCGCTACCCGAGCAACGAGTGGAACATCTACGCCGCACAGGCTTCCGACGGTGACAACTGGAACGATGACTCGCCGATCTGCCGCGACATCCTGATCAATCAGATCATGCCGTTTGTGCAGTACTACACTTATGTGGAGATCACCCCGCGCGAACACCAGGCCCTCTGGTACGAATACGAACGCATCGCCGAAGCCTTTTCCGACACGTTTGCCCAGCAGCAACTGGTCTCGGCCGGGGATATCTATCCGGTCTTCCGTGAACTCTTCCAGCGCAGGTTAGTGACATGACCGCCAAAGAGCAGAAACGCCAACCCATTTCCACCGGCTCCGAATGGACGTTCGAGCTGATCCAGGCCTACGACCGCGAGATCGCCCGCATCGCGGCCGGCTATGCCCTGGACACCTATCCCAACCAGATCGAAGTGATCACCGCCGAGCAGATGATGGATGCCTATGCCTCGGTCGGCATGCCACTGGGCTATCACCACTGGTCCTACGGCAAGCACTTCCTCAGCACCGAGAAGTCCTACAGCCGCGGCCAGATGGGGCTGGCCTACGAGATCGTGATCAACTCCGACCCGTGCATCGCCTACCTGATGGAAGAAAACACCATCTGCATGCAGGCGCTGGTGGTGGCGCACGCGTGCTATGGCCACAACAGTTTCTTCAAGGGCAACTACCTGTTCCGCACCTGGACCGATGCCAGTTCGATCATCGATTACCTGGTATTTGCCAAGCAGTACATCATGCAGTGCGAGGAACGCCACGGTATCGATGCGGTGGAGGACCTGCTCGACTCCTGCCATGCGCTGATGAACTACGGTGTCGACCGCTACAAGCGCCCGTACCCGATTTCCGCCGAGGAAGAACGACGGCGGCAGAAGGATCGTGAAGAACACATGCAAAAGCAGATCAACGATCTGTGGCGCACCATCCCCAAAGGCGCGGACAAGTACAGCGACAAGGACAACGCCCGGTTTCCGGCCGAGCCGCAGGAAAATATCCTTTATTTCATCGAGAAGCACGCGCCGTTGCTGGAGCCGTGGCAACGGGAGATCGTGCGGATCGTGCGCAAGATCGCCCAGTATTTTTATCCACAGCGTCAGACTCAGGTGATGAACGAAGGCTGGGCCACGTTCTGGCATTACACGCTGATGAACGATCTGTATGACGAAGGCCTGGTGACCGACGGATTCATGATGGAATTCCTCACCTCGCACACCAGCGTGGTGTTCCAGCCGGGTTTCGACAGCCCTTATTACAGCGGGATCAACCCTTACGCACTGGGCTTTGCGATGTATCGCGACATCCGCCGCATGTGTGAAGAACCTACCGAGGAGGATCGCCGCTGGTTTCCGGACATCGCTGGCTCGGACTGGCTGTCGACGATCAAGTTCGCGATGAGCAGCTTCAAGGACGAAAGCTTTATCCTGCAGTACCTGTCACCCAAGGTGATCCGCGACCTGAAGCTGTTCAGCATCCTCGATGATGATCAGAAAGACGATTTGCTGGTCCCGGCGATTCATGACGAAACCGGTTACCGGATCATCCGTGAAACTCTCGCCGCACAGTACAACCTCGGGAATCGTGAACCGAACGTGCAGATCTACAGCATCGATCGGCGCGGCGACCGCTCGCTGACCCTGCGTCATCAGCAACACGACCGCAAACCCTTGGGCGATTCCACCGACGAGGTACTGAAACATCTGCACCGCTTGTGGGGCTTCGACATTCATCTGGAGACCCTGCAGGGTGACCAGATCATGAAAACCCACCACGTACCGCCACGCAGTGAACACAGTGAGGGCGATTACGGCAGGCTTGATCTGGCCGTCATTCATCTTTGATCTGGTTCTGACCTCCGAAAGTCCGGCACAAGGGTTATCCTGTCGGGCCAACGGAGGTTTTTTATGCAGATTTACAAGGTCGGCGGCGCGGTACGTGATCGCTTGCTCGGGCTACCGGTTACCGATGTCGATTGGGTGGTGGTCGGGGCCACCACCGAAGAGATGCTCGCCCGGGGCTATCGCCCGGTCGGCGCGGATTTTCCAGTCTTCCTTCACCCGAAAACCGGTGAGGAATACGCCCTCGCCCGCACCGAACGCAAAAGCGGTCGTGGCTATGGCGGCTTCACTTTTCACGCCAGCCCCGACGTCACCCTTGAAGAAGACCTTGTTCGCCGCGATCTGACGATCAACGCGATAGCCGAGGATGATCAGCACAATCTGACCGATCCCTATCATGGCCAACGCGACCTTGAAGAACGTATTCTGCGCCACGTATCCCCGGCGTTTGCAGAAGATCCGCTCCGTGTACTACGAGTTGCCCGATTTGCAGCGCGCTATGCCGGACTGGGGTTCACTGTGGCAGCAGAAACGCTGGAACTGATGCGCCAGCTCAGCGAATCCGGCGAACTGGAGGCGCTCACTGCCGAGCGCAGCTGGAAAGAAATCTCCCGCGCGCTGATGGAAGATCAACCGCAGGTGTTCATTCAGGTGCTTCGCGACTGTGGCGCGCTGAACGTACTGATGCCGGAAGTGGAAGCGCTTTTTGGTGTGCCGCAACCGGAGGCGCATCACCCGGAAATCGATACCGGGCTGCACACCCTCAGCGTGCTGGAGCAATCGGCACTGCACAAACAACCGCTGACGGTACGCTGGGCCTGCCTGCTGCACGACCTCGGCAAAGGCCTGACCCCGGAAGAAGAGTGGCCGCGGCACATCGCCCATGAACACACCGGGTTGAAGTTGATCAAGGCGGTCAACGAACGCTTCAAGGCACCGAAGGATTGTCAGGAGCTGGCTTTGCTGGTGGGCCAGTATCACACCCATGGCCATCGCGCTCTGGAGCTGAAGGCGTCGACCTTGCTGGAGCTGCTGCAGAGTTTTGATGTGTATCGCCGACCGCAGCGCTTCGAGGAATTCATCGTCGCGTGCGAGATGGATGCGCGCGGACGCAAGGGGCTGGAACAGCGCAGTTATCCACAGGCCGATTATCTGCGTGGAGCAGCCAATGTGGCGCGCGGGGTGGCGGTGCAGCCGCTGCTGGAGAAGGGTTTTAAAGGGCCGGAGCTTGGGGAAGCGCTCAAGCGTGAGCGGCTCAAGGCGTTGAAGGCGTATAGGGAAGCCCGCTGAAGCAAGATCAAAAGATCGCAGCCTGCGGCAGCTCCTACACAGGGATTCGGATTTCCCTGAGCTGCCGCAGGCTGCGATCTTTTGCTTTAAAGGTTCGAAGGCGTGAGCTGTTCGCCACGCCATTCAAATCCAACCGGCGCCAACACTTGATCAATCTGCGCCTCGGCCCACAACGTCGCGAAGCTTTTTCCCACGCCCGGATGCACCCGCTCCGGCGCAATCAGCGACAGCGGCCACAGCACAAAGGCGTTTTTCAGAATTTCGGCGCGCGGAAGAATCAAGCCGTCGAAATTACCGGTCAGATCGCCGTACAACAAAACGTCGATATCCAGCGGTAGCCCCTTGCGATCCGGTGCATAGCGGCCATTGTCGGCTTCGATGAATTTCAAGCGCCGATCCAGCTCCATCAAGGGCAGATCGGTAAACGCCGAGACCACGAAATTGAAGAACGGCCCGCTTTTGATCCCTACCGGCTGACTCTCGAACACCGCCGAACAGCGGATATCCACCAGAAAAGTCGCCAAAGCGTCGAGTCCGGCACGCAAATGGGTTTCGCGCTCGATATTGCTACCGAGCCCGAGATACACCTGAGTCAGCGACATCCGCGCTCGATCTCCACGCCCACGCCACCCTTGGCCGCCGGCACAGCGCCAGGCTTGGTCAGTTTCAGGCGGATCCAGGTGATCTTGAATTCGGTCATCAGCACTTCGACCAGACGCTCGGCAAAGGTTTCTACCAATTGATACCGGGATTGCTCGGCAAAGGCCTGGATGCGCGTCGAAACGCTGGCGTAATCGAGCGCCAGGGTCAGGTCATCACCAGCCGCAGCCGGGCGATTGTCCCAGGCGAAGCTCAGATCAAGACGCAGGCACTGTCGGATGTCGCGCTCCCAGTCGTAGGCACCGATTACGGTGTCGACTTCCAGGCCCTCGATAAACACTCTGTCCAAGCACTTTTCTCCGCTGCACGACAAGGGCGCAATGCGCCGTTAGAATCAGGGCGTCCTCGCCCGGAATAGTTAGCATGTTTTGGTTACTGGCGACCCTCGCCTACCTGCTCGGCTCTCTGTCCTTCGCCATTTTGCTCAGCCGCCTGACCGGAAACCCGGATCCGCGAATGAGTGGCTCGGGTAATGCCGGCGCCACCAACATGCTGCGCCTGGCCGGTCGCAAGCTGGCGATCCTGACCCTGCTGGGTGATCTGTGCAAAGGCCTTGTACCGGTGCTGGTCGCAGCGGCCATGGGGCTTTCGCTGCAGGATCAGGCCTGGATCGGCGTGTGCGCCGTGATCGGTCACCTGTTCCCGCTGTATTTCCGTTTTCGCGGCGGCAAAGGCGTCGCCACGGCGGCCGGCATGCTGCTGGGCCTGTATCCACCCGCCGCGCTGCTGGCAGTGTGCGCTTGGCTGCTGACGTTCTACCTGACCCGCACCAGCTCGCTGGCGGCGCTGATCGCCACGCCCCTGACCTTGCCATTGCTGGCTTGGCAAGAGCCGGAAGCGCTGCTGCCGATGAGCGCCCTGACACTGCTGATCGTCTGGCGCCACCGCGGCAATTTACGCGACCTGTTTGCCGGGCGCGAACGGCATTTTTAAATACCGTCCGTGAACGCCGCTCATCACAGCGCCGACAACTGCTCCATCGGCCAGCGTGCCTGCACGCTGATCGCCAGACTTTCCTGCTGACCGGCCTGCAAACGCTGGCAACCGGCAAACGCGATCATCGCGCCATTGTCGGTGCAGAACTCGGGACGGGCGTAGAACACATCGCCCTGCATGTCGCCGAGCATTTTCTCAAGGGAGATGCGCAAGGCCTTGTTGGCGCTGACGCCGCCAGCGATCACCAGGCGTTTCATGCCCGCCTGTTTAAGGGCGCGTTTGCACTTGATGGTCAAAGTCTCCACCACGGCCTGCTGGAACGCCAGCGCGATGTCGCAACGGGCTTGCTCGCTGTCGTCCCCGGCGCTGACGCATTGCTGCCAGGTATTGAGGGCGAAGGTTTTCAAGCCGCTGAAGCTGAAATCCAGGCCCGGGCGATCGCACATCGGACGCGGGAAGGTGAAACGTCCTGCGACGCCCTTCTCGGCCAGCTTGGCGATTTCCGGCCCGCCCGGATAATTGAGGCCCATCATTTTCGCGGTTTTGTCGAACGCTTCACCCGCGGCATCGTCGAGGGTCTCGCCGAGCAGGCTGTATTGGCCAATGCCATCGACCTGAACCAGCTGCGTATGCCCCCCGGAAACCAACAAAGCGACGAACGGAAATTCCGGCGGTTTTGGCTCCAGCATCGGTGCCAGCAAGTGGCCTTCCATGTGGTGCACACCGAGCGCCGGAATGCCCCAGGCAAACGCCAGCGCCTGGGCGCACGAAGCTCCCACCAGCAGCGCCCCGACCAGGCCCGGGCCCGCGGTGTAGGCGATCGCGTCGATCTCGGTCGGCACGCAGTCAGCCTCGGCCAACACCTGACGAATCAAGGGCAGCATGCGTTTGACGTGGTCACGCGAGGCCAGCTCCGGCACCACACCGCCATAGACGCGGTGCAGGTCGATCTGGCTGAACAGCGCGTCGGCCAGCAGGCCGCGTTCGCTGTCGTATAATGCGACGCCGGTTTCGTCGCAGGAGGTTTCTAATCCCAGTACTAGCATGGGTTTGCGCCTTGTTTAGGCTGAATTCGAAGGCGCGCATAATAGTCGCCACGCGATGCCCCGACTAGCGGTTTTCGATCAGAGGCTTTGCATTCCGAGCGATGAGGGGTTAACATCCGCAACCCTTAAAAACCGACGTCTTCAAGTGCTCTTTTGCCGCGAGGATGTTGACCCCGGTAATGAATGAAGGTAGCTCTGGATGCCAGCCGTCAAAGTTAAAGAGAACGAACCCTTCGACGTAGCTCTGCGTCGTTTCAAGCGCTCCTGCGAAAAAGCCGGTGTACTGGCTGAAGTTCGTAGCCGCGAATTTTACGAGAAGCCAACTTCTGAGCGTAAGCGCAAAGCAGCAGCCGCTGTTAAGCGTCACGCCAAGAAAGTTCAGCGCGAACAGCGCCGCGCCGTTCGTCTGTACTAATACACAGACGATCGTAGCAAGCTTCTTGCCTAAGCCCGGCCCTCAGCCGGGCTAATGGCATTTGCGTAAAACGCTTGATGCTTCACCGTCGAAGCCGCACACGCGACCGAGACAAATCCGCTTCACGCGTCAGACCTGGCTCTTTTGCCAGCGGTGCACGTCTTTTCTGACGAGCCTTTCAAGGCTACTGACGAGCACACCCACTGATTCCTCTCACGACGATCAGCCCAAGGCACCTGCATGCGTGCCCGCTTTATTGAGCTATCCGAGGCCATTTATCGGCCGTCAGCGGATTCAGCGCAACACTTTCAAATAGTCGAAGACTGATTGGTACTAACGTCAGTGGATTTTCGGCAGATACACTTCCCGACAGCGATCACGCAAACGACACCGGTCGAGCCGCCCATTTTGTGCGCTTCACTCAAGACCTGCGTCCGGCCGCCCTTCGCATCGGACTCATTACAGCACAGACGAGAACGCCATGGCCGGGCTGATTCCCCAGAGCTTTATTGACGACCTCCTGAACCGCACCGACATCGTCGATGTGGTCAGCTCGCGCGTGCAACTGAAAAAGGCCGGCAAGAATTACACTGCCTGCTGCCCGTTCCATAAAGAGAAAACCCCGTCGTTCAGCGTCAGTCCCGACAAGCAGTTCTATTACTGCTTCGGCTGCGGCGCCGGTGGCAACGCCCTGGGCTTTCTCATGGATCACGACAACCTGGATTTCCCCCAGGCCGTCGAGGATCTGGCCAAAGCCGCCGGCATGGAAATCCCGCGTGAAGAAAGCGGCCGCCCGCACAAACCGCGGCAGCCGACCGATTCGCCGCTGTATCCGCTGCTCACCGCCGCCGCCGATTTTTACCGGCAGGCGCTCAAGAGCCATCCGGCGCGCAAGGCTGCGGTGGATTACCTCAAGGGCCGCGGGCTGACCGGTGAGATCGCCCGGGACTTCGGTCTCGGTTTCGCGCCACCGGGCTGGGACAATCTGTTCAAACACCTGAGCAGCGACACTTTGCAGCAGAAGGCCATGATCGACGCCGGCCTGCTGATCGAGAACGCCGAAACCGGCAAACGCTATGACCGCTTCCGCGATCGCGTGATGTTCCCGATTCGCGACACCCGCGGCCGGATCATCGCTTTCGGTGGCCGGGTACTGGGTGACGACAAGCCGAAATACCTGAACTCGCCGGAAACCCCGGTCTTTCATAAAGGCCAGGAACTCTACGGCCTCTATGAAGCACGCAAGAACAACCGCAACCTCGACGAAATCATCGTCGTCGAGGGTTATATGGACGTCATCGCCCTCGCCCAGCAAGGCTTGCGCAATGCCGTCGCGACCCTGGGCACAGCGACCAGCGAAGAACACCTCAAACGCCTGTTTCGCGTGGTGCCGAACGTATTGTTCTGCTTCGACGGTGACCAGGCCGGCCGCAACGCTGCATGGCGCGCGCTGGAAGCGACACTGCCGTGCCTGCAGGACGGGCGCCGTGCACGCTTCCTGTTCCTGCCCGAAGGCGAAGACCCGGACACCCTGGTTCGCGCCGAAGGCACTGACGCCTTCAAGGCCCGAATCAACCAACATGCGCAGCCGCTGGCGGACTATTTTTTCCAGCAACTGACCGAAGAAGCCGATCCGCGCTCGCTCGAAGGCAAGGCTCACATGGCTACCCTCGCCGCGCCGCTGATCGACAAAGTGCCGGGCGCGAACCTGCGCATTCTGATGCGTCAGCGCCTGACCGAAATCACCGGCCTGAGCAGCGAAACCGTCAGCCAGCTGGCGCAAAGCGCGCCGCAGGAAGCGCCGCCCGCGTACGATCCGGGCATCGATTACGACGCAATGCCGGACTACAGCGACTACCATCAGCCGCAGGCACAGGACATGTATGTGCCGCAGCAGGAGTGGACGCCGAAGAAACCCGGCGCCGGCGGCAAAAAATGGGACAAGAAACCCTGGGACAAGAATGGCAAGCGTGGCGGCGATCGCGATCAACAACGCCCGCGCACGCCGATTGGCGTCGAGTCACCGACCCTGACCGCGCTACGAACATTGCTGCATCACCCGCAACTGGCCGAGCGCGTCGAGGACGCCGGGCACATTGCGGATGAAAATCAGACCAACGCACAGTTGCTTGTGGCACTGCTCGAAGCCGTACAGAAGAATCCCAAGCTAAACTCATTTCAGTTGATCGCGCGATGGCACGGCACTGAACAGGGTCGCCTGCTCAAGGCACTGGCGGAAAAGGAGTGGCTGATTGACGGAGAAAACCTTGAACAACAGTTTTTCGACACCATTACTAGCTTGTCAGCCCGCCAACGCGAGCGAAATCTGGAACAGTTGCTCAGGAAAGCGCGTCAAAGCGAACTGAGCGCCGAAGAGAAAAATCAACTGCGCGACCTTTTAAGTCGCAATGTTTCCGCATCAAACCCGACCTCAACTGGCGCGTGAGGTCATAGCTCAGGTATAATCCTCGGCTTGTTTTTTGCCCGCCAAGACCTTCAGTGGATAGGGTGTTATGTCCGGAAAAGCGCAACAGCAGTCTCGTATTATTGAGTTGATCAAACTGGGTCGTGAGCAGAAGTATCTGACTTACGCCGAGGTCAACGACCACCTGCCCGAGGATATTTCAGATCCAGAGCAGGTGGAAGACATCATCCGCATGATTAACGACATGGGGATCCCCGTACACGAGAGTGCTCCGGATGCGGACGCCCTTATGTTGGCCGACGCCGATACCGACGAGGCCGCTGCGGAAGAAGCAGCCGCCGCGTTGGCAGCGGTGGAGACCGATATCGGTCGCACCACTGACCCAGTGCGCATGTACATGCGTGAAATGGGTACGGTCGAGCTTCTGACTCGTGAAGGCGAAATCGAAATCGCCAAACGTATCGAAGAAGGCATCCGTGAAGTGATGAGCGCTATCGCGCACTTCCCTGGCACGGTTGACCACATTCTCTCCGAGTACACTCGCGTCACCACCGAAGGTGGTCGCCTGTCCGACGTTCTGAGCGGTTACATCGACCCGGACGACGGCATTGCGCCGCCGGCCGCCGAAGTGCCACCGCCGATCGACGCGAAAGCCGCCAAGGCTGACGACGATACCGATGACGATGACGCCGAAGCTTCGGATGACGAAGAAGAAGCCGAAAGCGGTCCGGATCCGGTCATCGCTGCCCAGCGTTTCGGCGCTGTGTCCGATCAGATGGAAATCACCCGCAAGGCCCTGAAAAAGCACGGTCGTCACAACAAGGCAGCGATTGCCGAGTTGCTGGCCCTGGCCGAGCTGTTCATGCCGATCAAACTGGTGCCGAAGCAATTCGAAGCCCTGGTCGAGCGTGTTCGCAGTGCCCTGGATCGTCTGCGTCAGCAAGAGCGCGCGATCATGCAACTGTGTGTACGTGATGCACGTATGCCACGCGCCGATTTCCTGCGTCAGTTCCCGGGCAACGAAGTCGACGAAAGCTGGTCCGACGCCCTGGCCAAAGGCAAGAGCAAATACGCCGAAGCCATTGGTCGCGTACAGCCGGACATCATCCGTTGCCAGCAGAAGCTGATTGCGCTGGAAACCGAGACCGGCCTGACCATCGCTGAAATCAAGGACATCAACCGTCGCATGTCGATCGGTGAGGCCAAGGCCCGCCGCGCGAAGAAAGAGATGGTTGAAGCCAACCTGCGTCTGGTGATCTCGATCGCCAAGAAGTACACCAACCGCGGCCTGCAATTCCTCGATCTGATCCAGGAAGGCAACATCGGTCTGATGAAAGCGGTGGACAAGTTCGAATACCGTCGTGGTTACAAGTTCTCGACTTATGCCACCTGGTGGATCCGTCAGGCGATCACTCGCTCGATCGCCGACCAGGCCCGCACCATCCGTATTCCGGTGCACATGATCGAGACGATCAACAAGCTCAACCGCATTTCCCGCCAGATGCTGCAGGAAATGGGTCGCGAACCGACCCCGGAAGAGCTGGGCGAACGCATGGAAATGCCTGAGGACAAGATCCGCAAGGTATTGAAGATCGCTAAAGAGCCGATCTCCATGGAAACCCCGATCGGTGATGACGAAGACTCCCATCTGGGCGACTTCATCGAAGACTCCACCATGCAGTCGCCAATCGATGTTGCAACCGTTGAGAGCCTGAAAGAAGCGACTCGCGAAGTGTTGTCCGGCCTCACTGCCCGTGAAGCCAAGGTACTGCGCATGCGTTTCGGTATCGACATGAACACCGACCACACACTCGAAGAAGTGGGCAAACAGTTTGACGTAACGCGTGAGCGGATCCGTCAGATCGAAGCCAAGGCGCTGCGCAAGCTGCGCCACCCGACGCGAAGCGAGCATCTGCGCTCCTTCCTCGACGAGTGATACCAGAACCCCCGGCCCAGGCCGGGGGTTTTGTTTATGTGGCAGATTAAATTCCTCGCGCAGCCCCTCCCCTGCATACCCCGTCTACACTCGAAGCAATGAATCCCGTGCCCTAACGAGACGGTTATGCCCAGACTGGCGCCCGTGCTTTTCTTGCTGTCACTGATGATCTGGACCGCAACGGCTAACGCGCTGACTCTGACCGATGAAGAACGTAGCTGGCTCGCGGCTCACCCCGACTTGCGCCTGGGTGTCGATGCGTCGTGGCCGCCGTTCGAGTTCCGCGATGAACAGAATCGCTATCAGGGGCTGGCCGCTGATTACATCGACGTGATTCGCCAGCGCCTGGCGATCAAACTCAATCCGATCGAGCCATCGAGCTGGACCGAAGTGCTGGCCCAGGTGAAAACCGGCAAGATCGACCTGCTGCCGGGGATCATGTCCACGCCGGAGCGCCAGAACTATCTGTCGTTTACCCGCCCCTACCTCGATTTCCCGATCGTGATCCTTGCCCACATCGGCGGCGCGCAACCGCGCAAGCTGGACGATCTGTATGGCCTGAAGATTGCTGTCGTGGAGAACTATGCCCCGCATGAGTTGCTGCGCACTCAGCATCCAGACCTGAACCTGGTGGCCATGCCCAATGTCAGCTCGGCCCTGCAAGCGCTGGCGACCGATGAGGTCGATGCCGTGGTTGGTGATCTCGCCTCCAGCGTCTGGAGCCTGCGTCAGCTCAAGCTCGACGGTTTATACGTGAGCGGCGAAACCCCGTATCGCTATCAGTTGGCCATGGGCGTACCCCGCGACAACAAAATGCTGGTGGGCATTCTCGACAAAGTCCTGGCGGACATGAGTCCCGAGGAAATCAGCAGCATTCAGGAGCACTGGGTCGGCAATGTTCTGGACCATCGGACATTCTGGTCGGACCTGCTGATCTACGGTCTGCCGGGCCTGTTACTGCTGGTGATCATCCTGGCGGTGGTCATTCGCATCAATCGTCGTCTGAGTTCGGAAATCGCCCGGCGCGTCGACCTCGAACAGGAGCTGCGCAGCAGCGAATACCACTACCGCGGGCTGGTGGAGAGCCTTTCGGCCATTGCCTGGGAAGCGCGCATGAGCGACTTCACCTACAGCTATGTGTCGCCCCATGCCGAAGACCTGCTTGGTTATCCACAGGCGCACTGGCTGATTCCGGGGTTCTGGCGCAACATCATCCACCCCGCCGACCTGACCCGCGCCCAAGCCATTTGCGATGAAGCGGTACGCGACGGGCGCGACCACGCTCTCGACTATCGAGTGATCACCGCTGACGGACGCTGCCTGTGGGTGCGCGACATCGTCAGCCTGATTGAACATGGCCATGAGCCCGTGATGCGCGGGCTGATGATCGACATCAGCGAAACCAAGCGCACTGAAGAAGCACTTCGACTGTCGGAACAGAAGTTCGCCTCGGTGTTCCAGCAATGCCCGGATATCCTGGTAATCGCGCGACTGTCCGACGGCTGCCTGCTGGAGGTCAACGAAGCCTTTGAAGAGCAAATCGGCCTGAAAGCCGAAGAAGTCGTCGGCCAGACCGCCACCGAACTCAACATCTGGGGCATTCCCGGGGTCGGGCCGGGGCTGTTGCAACGTTTGCAGGCCGGCAGTATTCGCAACCTGGAGATGCCCTTTCGCCGCAACAACGGCCAGGTGTTCACCGGTCTGATCTCCGCCGAGCCCTTCGACCTCGACACCACTCCGGCGCTGGTGGTGGTCGTGCGCGACATCACCCAGCTCAAGGAAACCCAGCAGCAACTGCAAACCTCCGAAGAGAAGTTCGCCAAGGCCTTTCACGCCTCGCCGGACGGCTTGCTGCTGTCGCGTCAGAGCGATGGCTTGCTGCTGGAAGTCAACGAGGGCTTCAGCCGCATCACCGGGTTCAACAGCGCGATGTCGGTGGATCGCTCGGCGTTGGATCTGGGGATCTGGGTCAACCTCAACGAACGCAAGCAGATGCTCGACCTGCTGCACCGCGACGGCTTCGTGCGCGATTTCACCTGCCATATCCGCCGCAGCGACGGGCAAATCCGTCTGTGCGAAGTGTCCAGCCGTCCGCTGCCGATCGGCGAAGAAGACTGCATGTTGACCATTGCCCGGGACATCACCGAGCGCCACCTGATGCAGGAAAAACTGCAACAGGCCGCCACCGTATTCGAAAGCACCGCCGAAGGCGTGTTGATCACCGATACCCAGCAGCACATCAGCGCGGTCAACCGCGCATTCAGCGAAATCACCGGCTACAGCGAAAGCGAAGCCCTCGGCCATACCCCGCGCCTGCTCGCCTCGGGCCTGCACGACAGCGCTTTTTATGCGGCGATGTGGCACCAGTTGACCGCCGAAGGACACTGGCAGGGAGAGATTTCCAACCGGCGTAAGAACGGCGAGTTGTACCCCAGCTGGCTGACCATCAGCGCCGTGCGCAACCGCGACAAGTTCATCACCCACTTCGTCGCGGTGTTTGCCGATATCTCCAGCCTCAAACACGCGCAGGCCAAGCTCGATTATCAAGCGCACCACGACCCGCTCACCGGTCTGCCGAATCGCACCCTGTTTGAAAGCCGCCTGCTCACCGCGCTGAACAGTCAGCAGGAAAACGGTGGTCAGGGCGCGGTGCTGTTCCTCGATCTCGACCGTTTCAAACACATCAACGACAGCCTCGGCCACCCGGTCGGCGACCTGCTGCTCAAGGGCATTGCCGTACGCCTGAAGGAGCAATTGCGCGACATCGACACCGTCGCACGATTGGGCGGTGATGAGTTCATCATCCTGCTGCCGGGTCTGCAACAAGCCAGCGATGCCGACAACATCGCATTCAAACTGCTCAACTGCTTTGGCGCACCGTTTCAGGCCGGTGAGCACGAGTTTTTCATCAGCGCCAGCATCGGCACCAGTCTGTATCCCCGCGACGGCTGCGACGTCGCCACGCTGGTGAAAAACGCCGACGCGGCGATGTACCGCTCCAAGGCCAAGGGCCGTAACCGCGTCGAAAGCTACACCCGCGACCTCACCGCCCAGGCCAGCGAACGCGTGGCACTGGAACACGAACTGCGTCGCGCCATCGAGCGCGAGGAGTTGTTCCTCTACTACCAACCGAAAATCAGCCTCGACGACCATCGGCTGGTCGGCGCCGAAGCGCTGATTCGCTGGCGTCACCCGACCTTCGGCGAAGTGCCGCCAGAACACTTCATCCCACTGGCCGAAGAGAACGGCATGATTTTGCAGATCGGTGACTGGGTGCTCGAAACCGCCTGCCGGCAGATGTTCGAATGGAGCCAGATCTACGACAGCCTCGGACCGCTCTCGGTCAACCTCGCCGGTGCGCAACTGCGCCAGCCGAATCTGCTCGGGCGCATCGAACAACTGCTCAGGGACAACCGCCTGCAGCCGGATTTACTGCAACTGGAAATTACCGAAAACTTCATCATGAGCCAGGCCGAAGAGGCCTTGGCGGTGTTGCACCAGCTCAAACACCTGGGTGTGCAACTGGCGATCGACGACTTCGGCACTGGTTATTCTTCGCTCAGTTACCTGAAACGCCTGCCGCTGGACATCCTCAAGATCGACCAGTCATTTGTCCGTGGATTGCCCGATGACCCCCACGACGCGGCGATTGTGCGGGCAATCATTGCCCTTGGCCGGAGCATGCAATTCACCGTGATTGCCGAGGGTGTTGAAACCCAGGCCCAGCAACAATTCCTCGCCGCCGAAGGTTGCGAACAGATCCAGGGCTACATCGTCAGCCTGCCGCTGCCCCCGGAAGCATTCGCCGCAACGTTTCTTCGTGTAACCGTATCGGATTATTCGGATAGCACAGCCGCCAAACCGTCGCTATAATCCGCGGCCTACTGAGGGCCTATAGCTCAGTTGGTTAGAGCAGAGGACTCATAATCCTTTGGTCCACGGTTCAAGTCCGTGTGGGCCCACCACATTTGAAAGCCGCGCAATTGCGCGGCTTTTTCTTGGGCGATCGGTTGAGGGGACAATCTTTGCGAGCGCAATGTTCGGAAGACTTCCCCGAAGGCTGCAGGAATGTTCCGAAGCTATGTTTTCTCACGCGTGACAAACTGGCCCACATCGTCGAGAAACGTCCCGACTCCCGAGAACGCTATGTTCAACATGCCATCGATACGCTCACGGGACCATTCGAAGTATGGAAAGTCCTCTACGATAATGGCGGTTTCCGATTGGCATTCATCAACGCCTATGAAGCAAAAAACGACATGCTCGTCGTAGTCGATGTGCGTAACGGGCACGTCCTCTGGAATTTCATGCACGCTCCGTCAAGAGCAATGAACAAGCACCGCCAAGGCGATCTTTTGTACAAGCGGTACATTCTTCAAGACAAAGAAAAGGGCAGCCAGTTGGCTGCCCTTGATATTCGAATCCTGATATTTGCATCCTCAGGAAATGGGATGAAGAGGTCTCACCTTGCACCGATGTTGCAGCATCGCTGAGGTACCTACGTCCGCTAATGCCCTGCAAGGCAGCAGATTTCGCGCTCTTGTTGGCATTCTTGATAAATAAAACCGGCAAGTCAAACCAAATATTTGATGGTTTGCTTTGGCGCAACCAATGCGTCGAAGCACAAGTGAAGTGCTCAGTCATCGCCAGCAGCGTGTCGCTGATAGTGCCTGTAACATGCAAACCCATCCGCCCTCGACAGTCATGGAGCCAACCGTTGCCAGACACCCGCCCCCCCGCCCTCGACGAAATCGATCGCCAACTGATCGCCGCCCTGCAGATCAACGCCCGCGAAAGCGTGGCCATGCTTGCCCGGCAACTGGGCATCGCGCGTACCACCGTCACCTCACGTCTGGCGCGGCTGGAAAAGGCCAAGGTGATCACCGGTTATGGCGTGCGTCTGGGGCAGCGCGTGGTCGATGGCGGGTTGCAGGCGTATGTCGGGATCAAGGTGCAGCCGCGTTCCGGCAAGGAAGTGCTGCGTCGGTTGAGCGCCATGGCGCAGGTGCAGCAGTTGTGTGCAGTGAGTGGTGAGTTTGATTATGTGGCGTGGTTGCGTACCGACTCACCGGAACAGCTGGATCAGTTGCTGGATCAGATTGGCAGTGTGGATGGGGTGGAGAAGACGACGACCTCGATCATTTTGAGCAGCAAGATTGATCGGGGGCAGCCGGTCTGAATTTGTTGGCTGCAAGGGCCTCTTCGCGAGCAGGCTCGCTCCCACATTTGGTCGGTGTGCAGTCAGCGATCGTCAAATTGATCAGTTAACCGGCAAAACGACGACACTTTGCGTCTTATTAACGTGTTCTACGCTCCCTAGAATGGCTGGCATCTTTTCCTATACTCAGACGCGCATCCTGCGTCGGGTCGCCAGCAAGGTCAGCCATGAACAAGAACAATCGCCATCCTGCAGACGGCAAGAAACCAGTCACCATTTTCGGCCCGGACTTTCCGTTCGCCTTCGACGACTGGATCGAACACCCGGCCGGTCTCGGCAGCATTCCTGAACACCACCACGGCGCTGAAGTGGCGATTGTCGGCGCCGGCATTGCTGGCCTGGTGGCCGCTTACGAACTGATGAAGCTCGGCTTGAAACCGGTGGTGTACGAGGCCTCGAAGCTGGGTGGGCGTCTGCGCTCGCAAGCGTTCAACGGCACCGACGGCATCGTCGCAGAACTGGGCGGCATGCGTTTCCCGGTGTCCTCCACGGCGTTCTATCACTACGTGGACAAACTTGGCCTTGAGACCAAACCGTTCCCGAACCCGCTGACACCGGCCTCCGGCAGCACCGTGATCGATCTGGAAGGCAAAACCCATTACGCACAAAGCCTGAAGGATCTTCCTGCGCTGTTTCAGGAAGTGGCTGACGCCTGGGCGGATGCACTGGAGGCCGGCTCGCAGTTCGCCGATATCCAGCAAGCCATCCGCGACCGCGATGTGCCACGCCTCAAGGAGCTGTGGAACAGACTCGTGCCACTGTGGGACGACCGCACCTTCTACGACTTCGTTGCCACGTCCAAGGCCTTCGCCAAGCTGTCGTTCCATCACCGCGAAGTGTTCGGTCAGGTCGGTTTCGGCACGGGCGGCTGGGACTCGGACTTTCCCAATTCGATGCTGGAAATCTTCCGCGTGGTGATGACCAATTGCGACGATCACCAGCACCTGGTGGTTGGCGGTGTGGAGCAAGTGCCGCAAGGCATCTGGCGCCATGTGCCGGAGCGCTGCGTGCACTGGCCTGAAGGCACCAGCCTGAAATCCCTGCACCGTGGCGCGCCGCGGTCCGGCGTGAAGAAAATAGCTCACGCCCCAGACGGCCGTTTCGCCGTCACCGACAACAACGGTGACACCCGCGAATACGCCGCCGTGCTGACCACCTGCCAAAGCTGGCTGCTGACCACCCAGATCGAATGCGACGAAACCCTGTTCTCGCAGAAGATGTGGATGGCGCTGGATCGCACGCGCTACATGCAGTCGTCGAAGACCTTCGTGATGGTCGACCGGCCTTTCTGGAAGGACAAGGACCCGCAAACCGGCCGCGACCTGATGAGCATGACCCTCACCGATCGCCTGACCCGTGGCACTTACCTCTTCGACAACGGTGACGACAAGCCCGGCGTGATCTGTCTGTCGTATTCGTGGATGAGCGACGCGCTGAAGATGCTGCCGCACCCGGTGGAAAAACGCGTAGAGCTGGCGTTGAACGCGCTGAAGAAGATCTATCCGAAAGTCGATATCGCCGCGCGGATCATCGGCGATCCGATCACCGTGTCATGGGAAGCCGACCCGTACTTCCTCGGTGCATTCAAAGGCGCCCTGCCCGGCCACTATCGCTACAACCAGCGCATGTACGCGCACTTCATGCAGGACGACATGCCGGCGGAGCAGCGGGGGATTTTCATCGCCGGTGACGACGTGTCGTGGACCCCGGCGTGGGTCGAAGGCGCGGTGCAAACTTCACTCAACGCGGTGTGGGGCATCATGAAACACTTCGGCGGTTCGACACATAAAGAGAACCCGGGCCCGGGTGATGTGTTCAAAGACATCGGCCCTATCGCCCTGCCCGAGTAAGAGGAATCCCCGATGCGTGTAGCCCTTTACCAATGTCCACCGCTGCCCCTGGAACCCCCCGCCAACCTGCATCGCCTGCAGCAACTGGCAATGGAGGCCAAGGGTGCTGACCTGCTGGTGCTGCCGGAGATGTTCCTGACCGGCTACAACATCGGCGCCGAGGCAGTCAGTACGCTGGCCGAGGTCTACAACGGTGAATGGGCGCAGCAGATCGGTCGAATCGCCAAAGTCGCCGGGCTGGCAATTGCTTACGGGTACCCCGAGCGCACGGCCGACGGGCAGATCTACAACGCCGTGCAGTTGATCGACGCGCGCGGCGAGCGCCTGTGCAATTACCGCAAGACCCACCTGTTCGGCGACCTGGATCGGTCAATGTTCAGCCCCGGCGAAGATGATTTTCCGGTTGTTGAACTCAACGGCTGGAAGCTCGGTTTCCTGATCTGCTACGACTTGGAGTTTCCCGAGAACGCGCGGCGTCTGGCGCTGGCCGGTGCCGAGCTGATTCTGGTGCCGACGGCAAACATGATTCCGTTCGATTTCGTCGCTGACGTCACCGTGCGTTCCCGTGCCTTCGAAAACCAGTGCTACGTGGCGTACGCCAACTACTGCGGGCATGAAGGCGAGATTCACTATTGCGGACAAAGCAGCATCGCCGCGCCGGACGGCAGCCGTATCGCTCAGGCCGGACTCGATGAAGCGTTGATTGTCGGTGAGCTGGATCGCCAGTTGATGCTCGACTCCCGCGCCGCCAATCGCTACCTCAGTGACCGCCGTCCCGAGCTTTACGACGCACTGAGCAAGCGCTGACCCCACGCAATCCGCTAGCATTGGCACTTCACTGTTCTGGAAGTGCCCATGCCTGCGCTGACTCACCCCCGCCCCCACACTGAAACCCTGGCCAACGGCTTGCGCGTGACCCTGCGTCAGGTGCCCGGCTTGAAGCACAGCGCCGCTGCGTTGCGGGTGGCTGCCGGTAGCCATGATGTGCCACTGGAGTGGCCGGGACTGGCGCATTTTCTTGAGCATCTGCTGTTTCTCGGCACTGAGCGGTTTCCTACCGATCAGGCGCTGATGGCCTACGTGCAAAGTCACGGTGGGCAAGTAAACGCTAGCACTCGTGAACGCACCACAGACTTCTTCTTCGAATTGCCGACCTCGGCCTTCAGCGCCGGGCTTGAGCGTCTGTCAGACATGCTCGCCCGTCCGCGTATGAATTCGCACGATCAGTTGCGCGAACGCGAAGTGCTGGACGCAGAATTTGTCGCGTGGTCGCAAGATCCGACGGCGCAGCAGGAACTGGCGCTGTACGAGGGATTGCCGGCCACACATCCGCTGCGCGGGTTTCATGCGGGGAATCGCGATAGCCTGAAGGTTGAGTTACTAGCGTTTCAACAGGCGCTGAAGGATTTCCATCAGCGGTTTTATCGTACCGGGCAAATGACGCTGAGCCTGGTCGGGCCGCAGAGCATTGAGGAATTGCACGTACTGGTGCAGCAGTTCGCCGCCGCGCTGCCGGTTGGGGATAAAGTAGAGCAGGCAGCGACCCTGCCTTTGGCGGTGAACAGTTATCAACAGGTCGGCGAGCGAAGCAGCCATCTGTTGTTCACTTTCGAAGCACTGCCCGAATCGTCCGTCGAAGCGCTGGCGTTTCTCTGCCATTGGCTGAACAGTACCAAGCCCGGCGGTTTGCTCTCCCATTTGCAGCAACAACGCCTCGCGGACGGTTTGAAAGCCGTGCCGCTGTATCAGTTCGCCGGGCAAGCGCTGCTGCATCTGCAATTCACCGCCCCCGCCGAATCCTTCAGCGCCATTCGTGAACAGTTTCTGGACTGGTTGAGCTTCTTTGCCGCGCAACAGGACTGGGCAGCGTTGCGCAAGGAATACACCAAGCTGCTTGAGCGTCAGCAGCAAATCAGCGGCGCCCTGGAACTGGCGCGGCTCGACAGTGAACAACGGGAAAACGGTCTGTCGGAAAACGGCGTCGTTGCGCTCAAACAGATCCTGCGCGACATCGGCGTTGTGGATAACTTCAGTGACCATTGGCATCTGCCGGCCGCCAACCCTTTCCTGCGCTCCAGCGAACCGCTGGCCAACGCCGGCCTGATCCGGGGCCAGACCAGTGCCCATCGTGGTTTGCGTACGTTCGCTCAAGATCGCTCGCGGGGGCGACGTGAGCGTTCACCGATGCAATTCAGTCAGGCGCTGCCGGATAACAGTGATCACGGCGCGATTTACCTGCGTTGGCAGACGGAAGCGGCTGCCAGCACCGATCTGCAGGGCAAGCTGCAACGCAGCCTGCGGGAAACCCGGGAAGATGCGCGGCAGGCGGGCGTCGAGCTGTCGCTCGATGTCAGCGGCACGCAATGGCTGCTGAAACTCACCGGGCTACAGGAACCGATGCCCGGTGTCCTGGAGCATGCGCTGAAATGTTTGACGCAGGTTGACGCCGATTCCCCGCGCACAGAGCCAAAAGCACCGTTGATTCCGATCCGTCAGTTGCTCAAGGCATTGCCTGAGCATTGCCTGACACCGGCCATCGAATCGGACGATGCAAAAGGGCTGTGGACAACTTCACGCTGGGACGGACTGGCCCTGGGCCTCAGCGCACAGACGCAATCGGCCTTGGGCCTGGCCCTGAGCCGCATCCCCGGTATCCCGGACAATCAATTGCCGGCAGCGCCCACGATCACCAAGCAACACCTGTGGAGCCACATCGACACCGCCTCCAGCGAGCATGCGTTGCTGTTGTTCTGCCCGACCGCCAGCCACAAAATAGATGACGAAGCGGCCTGGCGCCTGCTCGCGCAGCTGTGCCAGACCCCGTTCTATCAGCGCCTGCGAGTCGAATTGCAATTGGGTTATGCGGTGTTCAGCGCCTTGCGGCAGATGCACGGCCAGACTGGATTGCTGTTTGGCGTGCAGTCGCCGGACACTGCGCCCGCCGAACTGCTTGCCCATATCCGGCAGTTCCTCGAGAGCATTCCTGCGCTGATCGAAAACCTCGAGGAAGAACGCTTCAACCAGCAACGCCGTTCACTCGCGGAGCAGTTCGAGCAAAGCAATCTGTCCGACAGAGACGCCGCAGAGTTGCTGTGGCACGCCAACCTCGCTGGCCACTCGTCGGATTATCTGGAGCAACTGCACACAGCCATCAGTCAACTGGAACGCTCGGCATTGCTGGCGGCAGCTCAGCGCTTGCTCAACGCCGAGGGCGGCTGGCTCTGCCTGGCCAGCGAACTGTCACCCGGCGCCCCGTGGCAAGCGACAAATTGATCATTACCCAGGCTGCAAGGAGCTTTCTCAAAGATTCACGGGCAATACCGTTGAAATTTTGAGTAACATAGCAGCCTAACTATTTGGAACATCCCTGCGCTGCCGTGGACTATAACTATGGACAGCGCTATCCCACCCACCCAATGAGGAGTCACCTTATGTCCTGGACAAAACCGGCCTACACCGACCTGCGTATCGGCTTCGAAGTCACCATGTACTTCGCCAGCCGCTGAGTTCTGCCTACGCAGACTTGCAGTGCAACGCCTCGGCTCGCCGGGGCGTTTTATTTTCAGCGTTGAAAGATGGGAGCGTTCATGTTCGTCCAGATTCTGGGTTCGGCCGCCGGTGGCGGATTTCCGCAGTGGAACTGCAACTGCGTCAATTGCGCAGGCTTTCGCGACGGCAGCCTGAATGCCAAGGCCCGCACCCAATCGTCCATCGCGATTTCCGACGACGGCGTGAACTGGGTGCTGTGCAACGCTTCGCCGGACATCCGCGCGCAACTGCAGAGCTTCGCCCCGATGCAACCGGGCCGAGCCCTGCGCGACACCGGCATCAGCGCGATCATCCTGATGGACAGCCAGATCGACCACACCACCGGCCTGCTCAGTCTGCGCGAAGGCTGCCCGCATCAGGTCTGGTGCACGGACATGGTTCACGAAGATCTGAGCACCGGTTTCCCGCTGTTCAAGATGCTGACCCACTGGAACGGCGGACTGAACTGGAACCGCATCGAGCTCGACCAGAGCTTCACCGTTGCAGCCTGCCCGAACCTGCGCTTCACCCCGCTGCCGTTGCGCAGCGCCGCGCCACCGTATTCGCCGCACCGTTTCGACCCGCACCCGGGCGACAACATCGGCCTGATCGTCGAAGACCTCAACACGGGCGGCAAACTGTTCTACGCGCCGGGGCTGGGCAAGGTCGACGCGCCGCTGCTGGAAATCATGGCCGGCAGCGATTGCCTGCTGGTGGACGGCACAATGTGGGATGACGATGAAATGCAGCGCCGTGGCGTCGGCACCCGCACCGGTCGCGAGATGGGCCACCTGGCGCAGAACGGCCCCGGCGGCATGCTCGAAGTGCTGGAGCAGCTTCCCGAGCAGCGCAAAGTGCTTATCCACATCAACAACACCAACCCGATTCTCGATGAAGACTCAGCTGAGCGTGCGGAGCTGGCGCGGCGTAATGTTGAAGTGGCTTATGACGGCATGAGTATTGTGCTGTAGCGACCGGCCTCTTCGCGAGCAAGCTCGCTCCCACATTGGATCTGTGGCGTTCACAAACCCTGTGGGAGCGAGCTTGCTCGCGAAGACGTCTGAACAGACACCCAGGATTCCAACGGTTGTTCCCCGGAGAACCGCAATGACCGACACCCCGCTGTCCCCCAGCGAATTCGAAGCCGCCCTGCGCGCCAAAGGCGCCTACTACCACATCTACCACCCCTACCACGTGGCGATGTATGAAGGCCGAGCCACCCGCGAGCAGATTCAGGGCTGGGTCGCCAACCGCTTCTACTATCAGGTGAACATCCCCCTGAAAGACGCGGCGATCCTCGCCAATTGCCCGGATCGCGAGATCCGTCGCGAATGGATTCAACGCCTGCTCGACCACGACGGCGCCCCCGGTGAAGACGGCGGGATTGAAGCCTGGCTGCGTCTCGGTCAGGCGGTCGGCCTCGACCCGGATCAACTGCGCTCCCAGGAACTGGTGCTGCCCGGCGTGCGTTTCGCCGTCGATGCCTACGTCAACTTCGCCCGCCGCGCCAGTTGGCAGGAAGCCGCCAGCAGCTCGTTGACCGAACTGTTCGCGCCGCAGATCCACCAGTCGCGCCTCGACAGCTGGCCGCAGCATTACCCGTGGATCGACCCGGCCGGCTACGAATATTTCCGCACCCGCCTCGGACAGGCGCGGCGCGATGTCGAGCATGGTCTGGCGATTACACTCCAGCACTACAAGACCCGTGAGGGTCAGGAGCGCATGCTGGAAATTCTCCAGTTCAAACTGGACATTCTTTGGAGCATGCTCGATGCCATGAGCATGGCTTACGAACTGAACCGCCCGCCGTATCACAGCGTCACCGAGCAGCGGGTCTGGCACAAAGGAATCACCCTATGAGTTTTGATCGCAGCAAGATCCCGACCTGGCGCCCCGGCTACCGTTTCCAGTACGAACCGGCGCAAAAAGGTCACGTGCTGCTCTACCCCGAGGGCATGATCAAGCTCAACGACAGCGCTGCGCTGATCGGCGGTTTGATCGACGGTGAACGCGATGTCGCGGCGATCATCGCCACACTCGACGAGCAGTTCCCCGGCGTGCCCGAGCTCGGTGACGACATCGAGCAATTCATGGAGGTTGCCCGTGCGCAGCACTGGATCGAACTTGCCTGAGGCATCGGTGCAAGTACCGCCGAAACCTGAAGTCGGCCTGCCGCTGTGGCTGCTCGCCGAGCTGACCTACCGCTGCCCGCTGCAATGTCCGTACTGCTCCAATCCGCTGGATTTCGCCGAGCAGGGCAAAGAGCTGAGCACCGAGCAGTGGATCAAGGTGTTCCGCGAGGCGCGGGAGATGGGCGCGGCGCAACTGGGGTTTTCCGGTGGCGAGCCACTGGTGCGTCAGGACCTCGCCGAGCTGATCCGTGAAGCGCGGCAATTGGGTTTCTACACCAACCTGATCACTTCCGGCATCGGTCTGACCGAGCAGAAGATCAGCGACTTCAAGAAGGCTGGTCTCGATCACATCCAGATCAGTTTCCAGGCCAGTGACGAGCAAGTGAACAACCTGCTCGCCGGCTCGAAAAAGGCTTTCGCGCAGAAACTGGAAATGGCCCGCGCGGTGAAGGCCCACGGTTATCCGATGGTGCTGAACTTCGTCACCCATCGGCACAACATCGACAAGATCGACCGCATCATTGAGCTGTGCATTGCGCTCGAAGCGGACTTCGTCGAACTTGCCACCTGCCAGTTCTACGGCTGGGCGCAGCTCAACCGTGTCGGCCTGTTGCCGACCAAAGAACAACTGGTGCGTGCCGAACGCATCACCAACGAATACCGCGCCAAACTGGAAGCCGAAGGGCATCCGTGCAAGTTGATTTTCGTCACCCCGGATTACTACGAAGAACGTCCGAAAGCCTGCATGAATGGCTGGGGCAGCATCTTTCTGACGGTGACTCCGGACGGCACTGCCCTGCCCTGTCATGGTGCCCGACAGCTGCCGGTACAATTTCCCAACGTGCGCGACCACAGCATGCAGCACATCTGGTACGACTCCTTCGGCTTCAACCGCTTTCGCGGTTACGACTGGATGCCCGAACCGTGCCGCTCGTGCGACGAGAAGGAACAGGACTTCGGCGGCTGCCGCTGTCAGGCATTCATGCTCACAGGTGACGCGAGCAATGCCGACCCGGTGTGCAGCAAGTCCGAACATCACGGCGTGATTCTCAAAGCCCGCGAAGAAGCCGAGACCGCCACTCAGACCATCGAACAACTGGCCTTCCGTAATGAACGAAACTCGCGTCTCATCGCCAAAGGCTGAGTCTTTCAGCGCCGCCCAGGCCGTCGCCGCCGGCATGGATTTCGCCGAACTGCAACTCGGTGCCCACGGTTTGTTCTGGAATGAATATCGCCCCGAAGATGCTGCGTGCCGGATCTGGCACTGGCGAGACGGCGCGGCGAAATGTCTGACGTCGGATGGCTTCAGCGTGCGTAGCCGGGTGTACGAATATGGCGGTGGCGCGTTTTGTCTGACGCCGGACGGGGTGGTTTTCGTCAATGAGGCGGATCAGCAGTTGTATCGGCAGACGCTGGATGGCGCGCCCCAAGCGCTGACTGCTGGTGAATGTCGTTATGGCGATCTGCACTTTGCCGACGGGCAGGTGTTGGCGGTTGAGGAGCTAAGTGACCAGCATCGGCTGGTGGCGATCAACCTGGCTGACGGCACACGTCGTCTACTGGCGGAAGGTGCGGATTTCTATGCTGCACCGACCCTCAGTCCGGACGGTTCGCGACTGGTCTGGATCGAGTGGAGCCGGCCGCATCAGCCATGGACGTCGACACGATTGATGGTGGCCGAACGTGCGGCCGAACGTGGATATTCTGCACCTTGCTGTGTCGCAGGTGATGACCGTGAAGAGTCGATCCAACAACCACGGTTCGATGCCCAAGGTCGCCTGTATTGCCTGACCGATCGCGGCGGCTTCTGGCAGCCATGGGGCGAAACGTCCGACGGCTTGCAGCGACTGCCAAGTGCCGAGGCCGACCACGCGCCCGCACCGTGGCAAATGGGTGGCTGCACCTGGACGCCGGTGGGCGATTCATTTCTGGCGAGCTGGAGCGAGGGCGGTTTTGGTCGACTGGCGCTAGACGGCGAAGACTTCACCGGCGACTACAGCCGCTTCCGGCATCTGGCACTGGATTCGCAATTCATCTATTGCATCGCCGCCTCGCCGATCAGCCCTTCGACGGTGATTGCCATCGAACGCACGACCCGCTCGGTGCAAGTGCTGGCCGGTGGTGTTGCACCTCTGCCGGCGGAGCGCATCAGCCGCCCACAGACCTTGCGCTACCCGAGTGGCAGCGGTGAGGCCCACGGTTTCTTTTATCCGGCGATGAACGACGAAGCCAAGCCACCACTGGTGGTGTTCATCCACGGCGGCCCGACCTCGGCTTGCTACCCGATGCTCGACCCGCGCATCCAGTACTGGACGCAACGCGGCTTCGCTGTCGCCGACCTCAATTATCGCGGCAGCAGCGGTTATGGCCGCGAGTATCGTCAGGCGCTGCATCTGAGTTGGGGCGAGGTCGATGTCGAGGACGCCTGCGCGGTGGTGGCGTATCTGGCCGAACAAGGCCTGATCGATGGCGAACGCGCGTTTATCCGTGGCGGCAGCGCCGGCGGTTACACCACCTTATGCGCATTGGCGTTTCAGCAAGTGTTCCGCGCGGGCGCCAGTTTGTACGGCGTCAGCGACCCGGTGACACTTGCCCGGGCGACGCACAAGTTTGAAGGTGATTATCTGGACTGGCTGATCGGTGATCCTGAGCAGGACACCGAGCGCTACGCCGCCCGCACGCCGCTACTGCATGCGAGCAACATCCGGGTGCCGGTGATTTTCTTTCAGGGTGAGCTGGATGCGGTGGTGGTGCCGCAACAGACCCGCGACATGGTCACGGCACTGGAGCGCAATGGCATCCCGGTCGAGGCGCATTACTACCCTGAAGAGCGCCATGGCTTTCGCCGGGCGGTGAATCAGGCGCATGCGCTGGAGCAGGAATGGAAGTTTTATCGGCGGGTGATGGGGTTGGCGGACTGAGCATCGCATTTACATTTCAAAATAGCGGTGCCCCTATCGCGAGCAGGCTCACTCCTACAGTTGACCGTGTTCACAACACAAATCTCCTGTAGGAGTGAGCCTGCTCGCGATAGCTTTTTATCTGACTGGGCAATACTCAGCGCTTGGCGATGATGTACACCGCATGCACGATCCCCGGGATATAACCGCACAGCGTCAGCAGAATATTCAGCCAGAACGCCCCGCCAAATCCGACCTGCAGAAACACACCCAGTGGCGGCAACAGAATGGCGATGATGATACGAATGAAGTCCATGGGTCAGCTCCTGAATGGGGGTTGGCTCACATGAGCCATACAAGCTAATCGACCTGCGCCGTTCGTCAGGGTTCACCGCAAACGCCGTTTGATCGCCACCATCGGGCATAAAAAAACGCCCCACGCCAAAAGAATCAGGCGTGAGGCGTGCGTTATACCGCGAGACGGTTCTTGAAATAGGGCAGGAAACTTCAGCTCAGACGGCAATCCCTTTGCGGCATTGCAGTTGCGCGGTACGCACTCGCGAGAAGGCGCGAGCCAGGCGCAGGAGCATTTCGTCGATATTGGCCTTGCTGACGCTGAGTGCCGGGGTGAAACGCAGGCAGTCGGCTTGCGGCGCGTTGAGCAGCAGTCCTTCCTGCAGGGCGGCACTGACCACGGCATCGGCGCAATCCTCTGACAGGCTCAGCCCCCAGAACAGCCCTCGCCCGCGCAATTCGCCATGGCCGTAGCGATGTGCCAATCGAGCCAGACCTTCGCGCAGGTGCTGACCGTTGTCTTTGATCTGTTCGAGGAAGCTGCGGTCCTGCACGCTATCGAGCACCACCAGACCGGCCGCGGTCATCAGTGCGTTGCCATGATGAGTGCCGCCCAGTTCACCCGCATCAAAGCAGCAGGCCTTGCCTCGGGCCAACAGCGCTGCCAGCGGCACACCACCACCGAGGCCCTTGCCGAGTACGACAATATCGGCGCGCACACCGTAGGATTGCTCGGCGAGCAAACTGCCGCAGCGGCCGATACCGGTCTGCACTTCGTCGAGGATCAGCAGAATGCCCAGCTCGCGGCACAGCCGTTCGACACCCTTGAGGTAATGCTCGGTAGCAGGAATCACTCCGGCATCGCTCTGGATCGGTTCGAGCATGATTGCCACGGTTTGCGCATCGACGGCGGCATGTAACGCTGGCAAGTCATTGAATGGCACCAGATCGAAACCGGGCAGCAACGGTGCAAAGCGGTTGTGCAGGTTGCAACTGTCCGACGCGGAAATCGTCGCCAGACTACGGCCGTGACAGCCTTGTCTGGCAACAATGATCCGCGACGCGCCGCCACGATGCAGCTGGCCCCACTTGCGCGCCAGTTTGATCGCTGCCTCGCAGGCTTCGCTGCCGCTGTTGAGCAGGTAAGCCTGATCGCTGGTGGTGCTGGCGCACAGGCGTTCGGCAAGGCTGAGCATGCCGCGGTTGTGCAGATTGAACCCGGGATTGATCAACGCCTGAGCCTGGCTGGCGATGGCTTTGACCAGTGCCGAGGGGCTATGGCCGAGGCTGTTGGCGCCGCCGGCCTGGGAAAAGTCGAGGTAGGCGCGGTCATTGCTGTCCCACAACCAGGAGCCCTGGCCGCGCACGAACACCTGTTGCGGGCGTTCAACGCTGGGCATCAGTCGCTCGGCATTCAGGCTGTCGCCTGCCTGAGGTGGACCGGCCTCGAAAGCGAGGTCATCGAGACTCGGCGCCTGACGCCGCAGACTGAACAGATTCATTGAAAAAAACCTCGTTTGAGGTTTTTTGAACCGCCTATGCAAATCCTATCGAAGCAAACGCTATTCATCGCGCTCTCTGGCCCTGCAAGCCTTGTGATTGCGGTTAGACTAGGCTCACTGACGGCTTCGGGCCATTTCGATTTACCAGCATTTTCGATAAGCATTACTTATGGATTTCAAACAACTGCGTTATTTCGTCGCGGTCTACGAAGAGGGCCATGTCGGCCGCGCTGCCGAACGCCTGTCGATCTCGCAACCGGCGCTGTCGCAGCAGATTCGCCAGCTCGAACAGAACCTCGACGTCACGCTGTTCGAGCGCAGCAGCAAGCGTCTCCTACCGACCCTCGCCGCGCACACGCTGTACAACCACGCCCTGCCGCTGCTCGACGGTTTGCAGCGGGCGCGGGAAGCGCTGGGCAACTTCAAGGGGCAGGCCTTGCGCACGCTGGCGATCGGCGTACTGCAAACCGTGCACACCAGCCTCGTGCCGCAAATGCTCGAACGGGTGCGCAAGGCGCAGCCGCATCTTGTGGTGCAGATCTATGAACTGACGGGCCTGGAGATCGAGCGCCGTTTGCTCAACGGCTCGCTGGACATCGGCATCAGCTACCTGCCGCCGCGCCAACCGGGGCTGCATGGCGTGATGCTGTATGAAGATGAGCTGACGCTGGTCATCCCGGCGGATCATCCGCTGCGTGAATTCAAGAAAGTCTCGATGCGGCAGGCTGCGGAATTGCCGATGTTGCTGCTGGGCGAAGAGTTTCAGATCCGGCAGATCTGGCAGGCGCAGCTCACAAGCCTGGGTCGGCGCCCGCAGGTGCAGGCCGAGCTGAACAATATGCTGGGGATTCTCGACAGTCTGCCGCACACCAGACTGGCGACGGTGCTGCCCGGGCGCTCACAGAGGGAATACGACGAGCAGGATCTGCTGTGGAAGCCGTTGAGCGAACCACGGGTGCCGCTGAAGGTTGGACTGGTATGCCGCGACGTGCAGCGTCAACAGGCGTCTTTGGCGTTGCTGCGCACATTGCTGGAAGAAGTGATTCAGCGTGAGGACAAACTGCTTAAAGCCACGCCGCCACTGGATCCGCTGGCCTGAAAACTTTTCTGCAGGCAAAAGAAAACCCCGCCGAAGCGGGGCTTTGCAGACTGTTTCCCTGACATCCATTTCACTCCGCCATCCTGGCAGAATCCTACGTGTCCGTGTTGTTGCTTTGCGCTTCCTGCGCGACGTCCATGAGTTGTAGATTAGCTGTGGATCCAATCCACGCCTATGGGAGAACAGCAGCACGTCATGTAAGAGAATGCTTACATGACGTTACATCATCAGAACTGCTCAGCATTCAGCAGGAACAGCGACTCGCTACCCGCCTTCACCGACGCGCTCAACGAGTGGATACGCGGCAGCAGTCGGGCGAAATAGAAGCGTGCGGTGCCCAGCTTGCTGGCGTAGAAATCGTCCTGCGCTTCTTTGCCCAGCGCGGCTTTCGCCATCAGTGCCCACATGTAGGCATAAGCGGTGTAGCCGAACGCTTGCAAATATTCGACCGAGGCTGCGCCGATTTCGTTCGGATTGGTTTTCGCCCGATCCAGCAGCCACGCCGTCAGCTCGTCGAGGATGCTGACGGCATCGTTCAGCGGCTTGGTGAATTCGCCCAGCTCAGCGCCGGCGGTCGCGGTGAAGTGGCGGATCTCGTCTGCGAACAGCTTGTAGAACGCGCCACCGCTGCCGACGATCTTGCGCCCGACCAGGTCCAGCGCCTGAATGCCGTTGGTGCCTTCGTAGATCTGGGTGATGCGCACATCACGCACCAGCTGCTCCTGGCCCCACTCGCGGATGTAGCCGTGGCCGCCGAAAATCTGCTGGCCGTGGACGGTGGTTTCCAGGCCCAGGTCGGTGAGGAATGCCTTCGCCACCGGGGTCAGCAGCGCGACCAGATCTTCTGCGCGCTTGCGGGTGGTCGCGTCTTCGCTGAACTTGGCGGTGTCGAGTTGCATCGCCACGTAAGTGGAGAAGGCGCGACCGCCCTCGTTCGAGGCTTTCATGGTCAGCAGCATGCGACGCACGTCGGGGTGGACGATGATCGGGTCAGCAACCTTGTCCTTGTTCTGCGCGCCGGTCGGCGAACGGCTTTGCAGACGATCGCGCGCATATTCGACAGCGTTCTGATAGGAACGCTCGCCGCTGGCCAGGCCTTGAATGCCGACGCCCAGACGCTCGTAGTTCATCATGGTGAACATCGCCGCCAGGCCCTTGTTCGGCTCCCCGACCAGATAGCCCACAGCTTCATCGAAGTTCATCACGCAGGTCGCGGACGCCTGGATGCCCATCTTGTGTTCGATCGAACCGCAGTTGGCCGGATTGCGCGCGCCCAGGCTGCCATCGGCATTGACCATGAACTTCGGCACCAGAAACAGCGAAATGCCTTTCGGACCAGCCGGTGCGTCCGGCAGTTTCGCCAGCACCAGGTGAATGATGTTCTCGGTCAGGTCGTGCTCACCGCCGGTGATGAAAATCTTGGTGCCGCTGACCTTGTAGGAACCGTCGGCCTGCGGTTCGGCCTTGGTGCGGATAATGCCCAGGTCGGTGCCGGCGTGCGGCTCGGTCAGGCACATCGAACCGGCCCAAATGCCGGCGTACATGTTCGGCAGGTACGCGGCTTTCAGTTCTTCGCTGGCGTGGGCGTTGATCGACAGGCAGGCGCCGGCGGTCAGCATCGGGTACAGGCCGAACGACAGGCTGGCGGAGTTGACCATCTCTTCTACTTGAGCCGAAACAGCCTTGGGCATGCCCATGCCGCCGTAGGCCGGATCGCCACCGACACCGACCCAGCCGCCTTCGGCGTAAGTCTGATAGGCCTGTGGGAAACCGGCCGGGGTGCTGACGGCACCGTCCTTCCAGTGGCAGCCTTCTTCATCGGCTGCGCGGCTCAGGGGGGCGATGCTTTTGCTGGTGACCTTGCCGGCTTCTTCGAGAATGGCTTCTACGGTTTCTGCGTCGACAGTCTCGGCCAACGCCGGCAGTTCGGCCCAGAGTTTGGCGACTTCGAATACTTCATTGAGGACGAAGCGCATATCGCGCAGCGGCGCTTTGTAGTCAGCCATAGCAAACCTCGCAAGATCTAAACAGGTGATTCGTGGAAGAGTGTTTTCGTTGAGGCCGAGTGTACCTCAACAACTTTTGCGACACATAGGGTCAACCGGTGACTGATTTGTTATTTTTGGTCATCGGCATTCAGCGATAAAATAAAGCCCGCAATCAGCGGGCTTTTGAGTGATGAAGCGTGGCTTGATTCAGCCAGCGGCGCTGTCCATCCGCACCGCGCCGCGACGGTTCTGTCCGAACGCCATGACGCAGTTACGCCCGGCGCCCTTGGCGCTGTACAACGCCTGGTCGGCGGACTTGAGAACTTCTTCCGGGGTGCGCTGCTCAACGCGTTCGGCGACGCCAATACTGACCGTGACCGACACACTGGAAGCGCCACTGCCGCTACGGCGCTGGCGCCCTTGCTGGTCGTCCTGCGGGCGGTTCTCCTGATTGCGCAACTGGATGTTGTAGGAGGCAATCGACTCACGGATCACTTCAAGGTGCGGCATGCACTCTTCGAGGGTTTTGCCTGCAAACACCAAGGCAAATTCCTCACCACCATAGCGATACGCCCTACCGCCACCGCTGATTTTTGACAGCTTGCTGGCGACCAGTCGCAGTACTTGGTCACCGACGTCATGACCGTGGGTGTCATTGAATTTCTTGAAGTGATCGACGTCGCTCATCGCCAGCACATAGTTGCGCCCCAGGCGCTGCATCCGTTCATTGAGCGCGCGACGGCCCGGCAGACCGGTGAGTTCATCGCGGAAGGCCATTTGATAGGCCTCGTGCGCCACGGCAGCGGCAATCATCAGCATCACCTGGCTGCACATGATGTTCAGGGTGAACGGCAGGATGAAGGTTTTCGGCAGCATCCAGAACACCCCGAGCAGGCCGACCAGTTGTGCTGCATGCAGCGGGCGCGGGTTGCGCCAGTATTGCCAGGCCAACAGCAGGAATGCCGAGAGAAATACCGGATAGGACAGCTGGATCAGGCTCATCCAGGCGCCGTGCAGCGCCGGCCAGCGAATTTCCGAGAGCCACAACAGCAGCGCCTGCGGATAACTTTGTTCAAGCCCCAAAGCAACACTGCCAAAGGCCAGCAACACGGCGAAGCGCGCGACCATGTCCTGGAACAAATGGGTACGTTCCTGCCACGCGGCGAACAGCCCGAACAGCAGCGGTAACAGCAGACAAACAAGGTGGAACACCACGGCGGCGTCCTCGCGGACTTTGCCGTTGTCGCGGTAATAGTCGGTCTGGGTGTCGAGCAGAAAGTAGGCGATGTACACCGTGAGCATCAGAAACAGCTCGCGCTGACGTCGGTAAACCGCACAGTAGGCGCCGCCCAACAGCAGCACCAGAGTCGGCAGCACATTGAATAGCGAAGTGAAGAACACGTTGAGGTCTTTGACGTACGCAGCCGCCAACCCCGCGAGCAACAACAGCAGTGAAGGTAGAAAATGACTGAAACGTACAGCGGAAGAACGCGGCAAGGGTAAAGCTCCGACCCGTCATATCAAAGAGATGGCATTGTGCCTGCAATGTGGCCAGTTAAGCACACACAATGTGATCCAGATCACACGCAGTCTCTTTAACGGCAGAAAACCCGGGTTTCTGAGCGATTCGGAAACAAAAAAACCGCTGCCCCCAAGGGAGCAGCGGTTTTCGTCAGACCACGTTAAGGCTTAGTAGCCCAGTGCGAAGTCTTCTTCTTTCATGTCCATCAGGTTGTTGGCGCCCGACAGCATGGTGGCCACGTGGGTACGGGTACGTGGCAGGATGCGCTGGAAGTAGAAGCGCGCGGTTTGCAGCTTGGCGGTGTAGAAGGCCTCGTCGGTGGTGCCGGCAGCCAGTTTTTCAGCAGCCAGACGCGCCATGTCAGCCCAGAAGTAGGCCAGGCAGGCGTAACCGGAGTACATCAGGTAGTCCACAGAGGCCGCGCCGACTTCTTCGCGATCTTTCATGGCTGCCATACCGACCTTCATGGTCAGCTCGCCCCACTCTTTGTTCAGTGCAGCCAGCGGTGCAACGAACTCTTTGACGGCTTCGTTGCCTTCGTTGTTCTGGCAGAACTTGTGGACGATCTTGGTGAAGCCTTTCAGGGCCTCGCCTTGAGTCATCAGCACTTTGCGGCCCAGCAGGTCGAGTGCCTGAATACCGGTGGTACCTTCGTACAGCATCGAGATGCGGCTGTCGCGAACGTTCTGCTCCATGCCCCACTCGGCGATGAAGCCGTGGCCGCCGTAGATCTGCACGCCGTGGTTGGCGGATTCGAAACCGACTTCGGTCATGAACGCTTTGGCGATCGGCGTCATGAAGGCCAGCAGTGCGTCGGCCTTCTTCTTCTCTTCTTCGTCGACGCCGTATTTGACGATGTCGACCTGTTTGGCGGTGAAGTACACCATCGCACGGTTGCCTTCGGCGAATGCCTTCATGGTCAACAGCATGCGGCGTACGTCAGGGTGCACGATGATCGGGTCAGCGGCTTTGTCCGGCGCTTTCGGGCCAGTCAGGGAGCGCATTTGCAGGCGATCACGAGCGTATTTCAGGCCACCCTGGAAGCCGATCTCGGCGTGGGCCAGACCTTGCAGCGCAGTGCCCAGACGTGCGGTGTTCATGAAGGTGAACATGCAGTTCAGGCCTTTGTTCGCCGGGCCGATCAGGAAACCGGTGGCGCCGTCGAAGTTCATCACGCAAGTGGCGTTGCCGTGGATGCCCATCTTGTGTTCCAGCGAACCGCAGCTCACTGCGTTGCGCGCACCGAGGGTGCCATCGGCGTTCGGCAGGAATTTTGGAACGATGAACAGGGAAATGCCTTTGGTGCCAGCCGGAGCGTCCGGCAGGCGGGCCAGTACGATGTGGACGATGTTGTCGGCCATGTCGTGTTCACCGGCCGAGATGAAGATCTTGGTGCCGGAGACTTTGTAGGAACCGTCGGCCTGAGGTTCGGCCTTGGTGCGCAGCATGCCCAGGTCGGTGCCGCAGTGCGGTTCGGTCAGGCACATGGTGCCGGTCCACTCGCCGGAGACCAGTTTGGTCAGATAGGCTTCTTGCTGCTCAGGGGTGCCGTGCTCGGAGATGGTGTTCATCGCGCCGTGCGACAGGCCTGGGTACATGCCCCACGACCAGTTGGCTTCACCGACCATTTCACTCACAGCCAGACCCAGCGACTCCGGCAGGCCTTGACCGCCGTGCTCGACGTCATGGGCCAGGCTTGGCCAGCCGCCTTCGACGAATTGCTTGTAGGCCTCTTTGAAACCAGTCGGGGTTTTCACACCGGACTCGCTCCAGGTGCAGCCTTCGAGGTCGCCCACGCGGTTCAGCGGTGCCAGTACCTGCTCACAAAACTTGGCGCCTTCTTCGAGAATGGCGTCAACCATGTCCGGCGTTGCTTCGGAGCAAGCTGGAAGGCTCTGATAGTGCGCTTCGTAACCGAGCAATTCGTCACGAACGAAGCGAATATCACGCAAGGGGGCCTTGTAGTCAGGCATAGCGATAAACCTCTGCTGATGTAACCGGGAATGAACGACCGTGTTGATTTGTTGTGACGGTCAAACAGTTGTTTGAAACATACGTTTACGCCTAAATCTTGTCAAGCGTCGATCTTTTGCCGTTCGTCATCGGCTCTTTCAAATCACGGACACAGCAAACTGTCATGAACCGCGAAGCGGCATGGGCGATAGAAAAAGATTAGGTGAGGGAGAAGGACTTACAACGAAAAACGCCGCGACAGGGCGCGGCGTTCGGCAAACAATGAGGGTGAAAAGTCAGGCAAACGTATCGATGATCGTACCGAGCATTTCATCGGAAGCCTTGGCGACCTTGGTGCCCAGCTCCACCTGAAACTTGCCTTGAGCCATCTCGGCCATCGCACTGCCCGGATCCATCTGCTGGCTGCGGTCGATACCACGCAGACGATCAACCTGCGCCTCGGAAGACTGGCTGGTGACAGAACGCTCGATGGTGTTGTTGGCGATCTGGCTGGCCGCCTGATCGACACGGTTCTGCCCAGTCTGAATGGTGCTCAAACCCGCATAAAAAGCTGTGTTACCGGAGATTTCCATGGAGTTCTCATCCTTGGGAAGGATCAATGGTTGCCATTGAAGCAGAGGCGCCAGAAAAACACCCGTCAAAAATACTGATGGCACAGTGCCCTGTCATAGCCAAAAGCATTAATCCAGCAGATCGAGTTGCAAGTGGGCTGCCACCGCTTCGGCACTGAGCGCCTTGAGTTTCGGCACGCGCCCCAGACAAGGCGCCGGCAGCCGTTCGGCCAGCGTCGCCAGATTTTCTTCCAGCCGCGAGGTCTTCGGATCGATAATATTCGCCACCCAACCGGCCAGTTGCAGGCCATCACGCGCGATCGCCTCTGCCGTCAGCAAGGCATGACTGATACAGCCCAGCCGCACGCCCACCACCAGAATCACCGGCAGCTTCAGCGCGATGGCCAGATCCGACAGATTGTCCTGATCCGCCAGCGGCACCCGCCAGCCCCCCGCGCCTTCGATCAAGGTGAAATCGGCATTGAGCGCCAGAATTTCGCGCATCGGCGCCAGCAGCGATTGCACCGTCAACGCGACACCGGCCTCACGCGCTGCCAGATGCGGCGCGATGGCTGGCTCGAAAGCTACCGGATTGACCTGTTGATAAGTCAGCGGCACCGAACATTCGGCCAACAGCGCCAGCGCGTCGGCGTTGCGCAAACCCTTGGGCGTTACCTCGCAACCCGACGCCACCGGTTTCCCTGCCGCCGTGCTCAGCCCGGCCGAGCGCGCAGCATGCAGCAAACCCGCAGCCACGGTGGTCTTGCCGACATCGGTGTCAGTCCCGGTGATGAAATAGGCTGCACTCATAACGGTTTCTCCAACACGGCGTAGACCACCTGGTAAGTCGCCGGCAATCCATGTGCCTGACGGAACTGCTCGTAAGCCTCGACCAACCCAAGAATCCGCTCGCGTCCGGTCAAGCCACCTGGCCGACCGGGGTTGAGATTGTGCGCGCCGAGTGCCTTGAGTTCGTGGGTCAGACTGCGCACATCCGAGTAGTGCAGCACGTGCGCCTGATTCTGCAGACTCAGTGCCCGCAAGCCGCTGGCCGCACACAACTGCTCATACCGGGCGAACTCGCGGAAGCGATTGACGTGCACCAGCCCATCGACCTGACGCCAGCTGTCGCGCAGTTCGTACAACGTCCCGACACAAAGACTAGCAAACGCGAAAATCCCGCCGGGTTTCAGTACGCGCAGTGCTTCACTGAGCACCGATTCGAAGTCCGCGCACCACTGCACGGCGAGGCTGGAGAAGATCAGGTCACAGGTCGCGTCCCGCAGCGGCAGGCGTTCGGCATCACCGGCGATGAAATGCCGCGCACCGCCCAATGGCCGTGCGTGGTTGAGCATGCCCTCGGCGATATCCAGCGCCAGCCCCTGACCCTCGGCAAATCGCTCGGCCAGTGCGCGAGTGAAGTAACCGGTGCCGCAGCCCAGATCCAGCCAACGCGACGGCACAAAATCCGCCGGCAAACGCTGCAGCAACTGTGAACCGACGTCGCGCTGCAACTCGGCAACGCTGTCATAGCTGGCCGCTGCGCGCGAGAACGAGGCCGCCACCTGGCGCTTGTCAGGCAAGCCGCCAGGCAGCGCAACAAAAGACAAATCAGTCATCACCGCACTCGTGTAGAAAAGCCTGGATCGCACCCGCCACGCCATGGGGGTCCTCCAGAAGAAATGCATGGCTGGCCTGTTCGATCAGACCAATTTCGATATCCGGCAACAGCGCAAACAACGCCCCCGCCGCTTCCGCCGGCACCAGGCCGTCCTGCCCGGCGAACAGGTGCAACTGCGGGCCGCGAAACGCCTGCAACGCTTCACGGGTATCGAGTTGTGCGAGCAATTCCAGCCCGGCCATCAAGGTCTCGGGCGCCGCATTCGGCGCACCGCCGAGCATCAGCCGCGACAAGCCGCGCGGGTCTTGTGCACCCTGGGCACACAACAGCGAGAAACGCTTGAGGGTTATCCGCGGATCTACCTGGCAGCCGGCGAGAAACGCATCGAACGTCTCGCCGGGCATCGCACTCGGCCACTGTTCGTGAGCAACGAAGGACGGATTGCTCGCCAGTGTCAGCAGCCCGCAACAACGCTCGCCGCGCCGTGCCGCCAATTCAGAGGCAAGCATGCCGCCCAGCGACCAGCCGCCCAGCCACACGTCCTGAGCGATACGTTCATCGAGTTCGTCGAGCCAGTCCTGCAAGTCGCTGGAATCAAGTTTCGGCAACGGTTCGATCTCGACATGCAGATGTTCATCGAGCCCCCGCAACGCCGCGGCCAGAGGCTCCAGCGGCGAAATACCGAGGCCCCAGCCGGGCAGCAGAATCAGGCAATCACGCATGGCTTGGCTCCGACGACAGTTGGGCGAAACAATCGGCCAGTCCTTCCAACAATAGCTGCACCTGCGCTTCGCTGTGGGCGGCGGTCAGGGTCACCCGCAGGCGTGCACTGCCCGCCGGGACGGTAGGCGGACGGATTGCCGTGACCATCAAACCGCGTTCGCGCAGCAGCTGCGACAGGCGCACGGCTCGACCGGCGTCGCCGATCAGGATCGGCTGGATCGGCGTGAAGCTGTCCATCAAATGCAGACCGATCTGCTCGGCGCCGTGGCGGAACTGGCGGATCAGCGTCTGCAAATGTTCACGACGCCAGTGTTCGCTGCGCAGCAATTCCACACTTTTCAGCGTCGCACAGGCCAGCGCCGGCGGCTGGCTGGTGGTGTAGATGTAGGGCCGGGCGAACTGGATCAGACTTTCGATCAGCTCTTCACTGCCGGCGACGAAAGCACCCGCCGTGCCGAACGCCTTGCCGAGAGTGCCGACCAGCACCGGCACATCGTCCTGACTCAAGCCGAAATGCTCGACGATCCCGCCGCCAGTGGCGCCGAGCGGGCCGAAGCCATGGGCATCATCGACCATCAGCCACGCGCCTTTGGCCTTGGCCTCGCGCGCCAGCGCCGGCAAGTCAGCAAGATCACCATCCATGCTGAACACACCATCGGTGACCACCAGCGTATTGCCGGTGGCCTTCTCAAGACGCTTGGCCAGGCTGTCGGCGTCGTTGTGCAGGTAACGATTGAAACGCGCGCCGGACAGCAGGCCTGCATCCAGCAACGAGGCGTGATTGAGCCGGTCCTCCAGCACCGTATCGCCCTGCCCGACCAGCGCCGTGACCGCGCCGAGGTTGGCCATGTAGCCAGTGGTAAACAACAGCGCACGCGGCCGGCCAGTGAGATCGGCGAGGGCTTCTTCCAGCGCGTGATGTGGGCCGCTGTGGCCGATCACCAGATGCGACGCTCCGCCACCGACGCCCCAGCGCTCGGCACCGGCGCGCCAGGCTTCGATCACTTGCGGGTGATTGGCCAGGCCCAGATAGTCGTTGTTGCAGAACGCCAGCAACGGCTGCCCGTCAACCACCACTTCAGGCCCCTGCGGGGACTCGAGCAGCGGCCGCTGGCGATAGAGGTTTTCGGCACGGCGGGCAGCAAGGCGTGCGGTGAGATCGAAAGACATGCAGGCCTCGGTGAGATTACAAATATCAAATTGAACGCAATCCTTGTGGGAGCGAGCTTGCTCGCGAAGAGGCCTGCACTTCCGACATCAATGTCGACTGAAGCAACGCTTTCGCGAGCAAGCTCGCTCCCACAGGGGGGTTGCATTCATTCAGAGGTATCCGCGCAGGCTTTTACACCGCAGCGTTATAGAACTGCGCGCTGCTCTTCTGCTCCACCAACGCCTGCTCGATCGCAGCCTGATGCACCTCATCGGCATGCTCTTCGCGCGCTTCCGGCTGAATGCCCAGGCGCGCGAACAGTTGCATGTCCTTGTCGGCCTGCGGGTTGGCGGTGGTCAGCAGTTTGTCACCGTAGAAAATCGAGTTGGCACCGGCGAAGAACGCCAGGGCCTGCATCTGTTCGTTCATCGCTTCGCGGCCGGCGGACAGGCGCACGTGGGATTGCGGCATAAGGATGCGCGCGACAGCGAGCATGCGGATGAAGTCGAACGGGTCGATGTCTTCGGCGTTTTCCAGCGGCGTGCCGGCCACTTTCACCAGCATGTTGATCGGCACCGACTCCGGATGCTCCGGCAGGTTGGCCAGTTGAATCAGCAGGTTGGCGCGGTCGTCCAGCGACTCGCCCATGCCGAGAATGCCGCCGGAGCAGATCTTCATCCCCGATTCACGCACATAGGCCAAGGTCTGCAGGCGCTCGCTGTAGGTGCGGGTGGTGATGATGCTGCCGTAGAACTCAGGCGAGGTGTCGAGGTTGTGGTTGTAGTAATCGAGGCCAGCCTTGGCCAGCGCTTCGGTCTGTTCCTGATCGAGACGACCGAGGGTCATGCAGGTTTCCAGGCCCATGGCTTTCACGCCTTCGACCATTTTCAGCACGTACGGCATGTCTTTGGCCGACGGGTGCTTCCACGCAGCGCCCATGCAGAAACGGGTCGAGCCGATGGCTTTGGCGCGGGCAGCCTCTTCGAGGACCTTCTGCACTTCCATCAGCTTCTCTTTTTCCAGGCCGGTGTTGTAGTGACCGGACTGCGGGCAGTACTTGCAGTCTTCCGGGCAGGCGCCGGTCTTGATCGACAGCAGCGTGGAAACCTGCACGCGGTTGGCGTTGAAATGTGCGCGGTGCACCGTCTGCGCCTGGAACAGCAAGTCGTTGAATGGCTGTACGAAGAGGGCTTTGACTTCGGCTAAAGACCAGTCGTGACGCAGGGTGGCAGAGGTGCTGGCGCTCATGGGCAGTTCCTTGGTTATGCTTGGCTGGCGGCTGCGGGAACGGAATACCCACAGGCGCGACACGGATGTTCGGCATATTTAAGGAAGAGCCATGCGCTGTCAACCACGAGACGAACAACAGGTTTACATCTGTTTAAAAAACGTACAGACATGCTTGCTGTGCGATGAACCTGCAGAAGCAGAAATGCCAATTTGCGTCGCCTGCGAAACCGATCTGCCCTGGCTTGGCGACCATTGCCAGACTTGCGCTTTGCCTATGCCGGCCGCCGGCCTGACCTGCGGCGAATGCCTGCTAGAGCCGCCGGCGTTCGAACAGGTGGTGGTGCCCTGGCGTTATGACTTCCCGGTGGACAGTCTGATTACGCGTTTTAAACACAACGCGAAATGGCCGTTTGGTCACTTGCTCGCCGACGTTGCCGGACAATACCTGCAACATCGCTTCGATGAAGGTTTGCCGCAACCCGACGTGTTGTTGCCGGTGCCGTTGGCGAACAAACGCTTGCGCAAACGCGGCTTCAATCAAGCGGCGATGCTGGGGCGCTGGTTGAGCCAACAGCTGGATCTGCCGTTTGAGGAACATGCTTTGCGGCGGATCCACGACACCAGTGCCCAGCAGGACCTCGACGCCAAGGCGCGCAAACGCAATTTGCGTCACGCCTTCGCCCTGGCGCCCGGCATTGAAGTGAAAGGTCGGCACTTCGCATTGATCGATGACGTGCTGACTACCGGAGCCACGGCCCAGGCACTGGCGCGACTGCTGCGGGATGCAGGGGCGGCGCGAGTTGACGTGTATTGCCTGGCGCGCACGCCAAAACCCGGAAATTGAAACCGACACAATCCCTTGTAGGAATGAGCCTGCTCGCGATAGCGCAATCACGGCCAACATTGATGCTGACTGTTCCACCGCCATCGCGAGCAGGCTCACTCCTACAAGGGCACTGTGTTTGGCTTGACTGATGCGTCGCAAGCCGCCAACTTCACTCTCCACCGCCACAGCAAAAAAGCACCCATCCATGTCCCTGCCCAGCCTGCTCTCCCAGCACATCGTCCGCCGTCCTCAGCGCATCGCCCTGCTGCAACACATTGCCGAACAGGGCTCGATCACCCGCGCGGCGAAAAGCGCCGGGCTGAGTTACAAAGCGGCATGGGATGCGATCGACGAGCTGAACAACTTGGCGCAAAAGCCACTGGTGGAGCGCGCCGTCGGTGGCAAGGGCGGCGGTGGTGCCAAACTGTCCAGCGAAGGTGAGCGGGTGCTGCGTCTGTATCAAAAGCTGCAGGCCTTGCAGGCGCAGGTGCTGGAAGCCGCCGAAGATGCCAGCGACCTTGATCTGCTCGGGCGATTGATGCTGCGTACCAGCGCGCGCAACCAGCTGCACGGCAAAGTTGTGGCGATCGAGGGCCAGGGCCGCAATGACCTGATCCGCCTCGAACTGGCCGAAGGCCTGTGGATAAACGCGCAGATCACCCATGACAGCACCGTGCACCTGGAACTGCAACCGGGCACCGAAGTCGTGGCCTTGATCAAGGCTGGCTGGCTTGAATTATTAGCCCCGGAGCAAACTGCAACATCTGGACACAATCTTCTGAGCGGCACCATCGAAGCCATTCTCGATGCCGAGGACGGCCCCAGCGAAGTGCGCATCACCCTGCCCAACGGCCAGACGCTCTGCGCTCTGGCGGAGCCGCTGCAACTTCGCACCCGCGGGCTTCGTGTCGAGCAACCGGTGCAGGTGCAGTTCTCGCCGTCCAATGTGCTGATCGGCACGCCGCTGTAATCAGGCGCTGCAACGAAAGCGTAATCGACGCTCATTAAGGTGGCTGCCAAAACCAAGCAGGGAGCCTGATGTGAGCCTATTAGAAGAAAACCAATCGACTGACCTGGAAAAGATGGTCGGCCTCAGCCGTCGCGGTTTCATCAGCGCCGGCGCGCTGTGCGGCGCCGCCATGTTTCTCGGTGGTAACCTGCTGAGCCGCAGCGCGCTGGCCACCGGCATCAGCGCCGGCAACAGCCGCCTGCTCGGTTTCGAGAGCATTCCCGCCGCGACCACCGATGTCATCAGTTTGCCCAAGGGCTACAAGTCCTCGGTGCTGATCAGTTGGGGTCAACCATTGCACAAGAACGGCCCGGCGTTCGACCCGAGCGGCAATGGCACCGCCGCCGCACAGGAAGTGCAGTTCGGCGACAACAACGACGGCATGAGCCTGTTCGAATTCCCCGACGACCGAAACCGCGCGTTGATGGCGATCAACAACGAATACACCAACTACCGCTACCTCTACCCGCACGGCGGCATGCCGCAGTCGGCCGAAGACGTGCGCAAGGCGCTGGCCTGCGAAGGTGTGTCGGTGATCGAAGTGCAGCGCAGGAACGGCCAATGGCAGTTCGTCCAGGGCTCGCGCTACAACCGCCGCATCCACGGCAACTCGCCGCTGCGCATCAGTGGCCCGGCAGCCGGTCATGAGCTGATGAAGACGGCCGCCGACAAGCACGGCAAGAAGGTCCTCGGCACCTTTCAGAACTGCGCCAACGGCAAGACGCCGTGGGGCACCTACCTGACCTGCGAAGAAAACTTCACCGATTGCTTTGGCAGCAGCAACGCCCAGCAGCAGTTCGACCCGGCGCAGAAGCGCTACGGCGTGTCAGCCGCCAGCCGTGAGATCAACTGGCACCCGTTCGACCCGCGCTTCGACATGGCCAAGAACCCCAACGAACTCAACCGTCACGGCTGGGTGGTCGAGATCGATCCGTTCGATCCGCAATCGACCCCGGTCAAACGTACCGCGCTGGGTCGCTTCAAGCATGAAAACGCCGCACTGGCCGAGACCGATGACGGTCGCGCCGTGGTCTACATGGGCGACGACGAACGCGGCGAGTTCATCTACAAGTTCGTCAGCCGCGACCGCATCAACCATCGCAATGCGAAAGCCAACCGCGACATCCTCGACCACGGCACCCTGTACGTGGCGAAGTTCGATAACGGTGACAGCAATCCAGATCACCCGAAAGGCCAGGGCCAGTGGATCGAACTAACTCACGGCAAGAACGGCATCGACGCCAGCAGCGGTTTCGCCGATCAGGCCGAAGTGCTGATCCACGCCCGCCTCGCCGCCAGTGTGGTCGGCGCCACGCGTATGGATCGCCCGGAATGGATCGTGGTCAGCCCGAAGGACGGCCAGGTTTATTGCACCCTGACCAACAACGCCAAGCGCGGCGAAGACGGGCAGCCGGTGGGCGGGCCGAACCCGCGCGAGAAGAACGTCTACGGGCAGATCCTACGCTGGCGCACCGACCGCGACGATCACGCGTCGAAGACGTTTGCCTGGGATCTGTTTGTGGTCGCCGGCAACCCGGGCGTGCACGCCGGTACGCCGAAAGGTGGCTCGTCGAACATCACCCCGCAGAACATGTTCAACAGCCCGGACGGTTTGGGCTTCGACAAGGCCGGGCGCTTGTGGATTCTCACCGATGGCGATTCGAGCAACGCCGGAGACTTTGCCGGGATGGGCAACAACCAGATGCTCTGTGCCGATCCGAAGACCGGCGAGATTCGCCGCTTCATGGTCGGGCCGATTGGTTGCGAAGTCACCGGGATCAGCTTCTCGCCGGATCAGAAAACCCTGTTTGTCGGGATTCAGCATCCGGGCGAAAACGGCGGCTCGACCTTCCCCGAGCATCTGCCGAACGGCAAGCCGCGCTCCTCGGTGATGGCGATTACCCGGGAGGATGGCGGAATAGTCGGCGCCTGACAGGCCTAATCGCTGGCAAGCCAGCTCCCACAGGTTCTGCGCTAATTTGAAAATAGTGCAAGACTTTGTGGGAGCTGGCTTGCCAGCGATAGCGTCCTCCCAGACACCAGCCACCTCCCCCGCTGCCATCTGCGCTACCATGCTGGGCCGGACGCGGCAGCCTGCTGCGCGCAGGAGTCAGCATGGCCCACCCGTTTGAAACCCTCACACCCGATCTCGTGCTCGATGCCGTCGAAAGCATTGGCTTCCTGAGTGACGCGCGCATTCTGGCGCTCAACAGCTACGAAAACCGCGTCTACCAGGTCGGCATCGAAGACTCCGAACCGCTGATCGCCAAGTTCTACCGTCCGCAACGCTGGACCAACGAAGCCATCCTCGAAGAACACCAGTTCACCTTCGAACTGGCCGACGTCGAGATTCCCGTGGTGGCGCCGCTGATCCACAACGGTCAGACCCTGCACGAGCACGCCGGTTTCCGTTTCACCCTGTTTCCGCGTCGTGGCGGGCGGGCGCCGGAGCCGGGCAATCTTGATCAGCTGTATCGCCTCGGCCAGTTGCTCGGGCGCATCCACGCCGTTGGCGCCACCAAGCCGTTCGCACACCGCGAAGCGCTCGCCGTGCAGAACTTCGGCCACGCCTCGCTGAACACCTTGCTCGAAGGCAACTTCATTCCCAAGAGCCTGCTGCCGGCCTACGAGTCCGTCGCCCGCGATCTGCTCAAGCGCGTGGAAGATGCCTACGCCAACACCCCGCACCAGAACATCCGCATGCACGGCGACTGCCATCCCGGCAACATGATGTGCCGCGACGAGATGTTCCACATCGTCGACCTCGACGACTGCCGCATGGGCCCGGCGGTGCAGGACATCTGGATGATGCTGGCGGGCGACCGTCAGGATTGCCTCGGCCAGCTCTCGGAGCTGATGGATGGCTACAACGAATTCCATGATTTCGACCCGCGCGAACTGGCGCTGATCGAACCGCTGCGCGCCCTGCGCCTGATGCATTACAGCGCCTGGCTGGCGCGGCGCTGGGATGACCCGGCGTTCCCGCACAGCTTTCCGTGGTTTGGTACGGAGCGGTATTGGGGGGATCAGGTGTTGGCGCTACGCGAACAGCTGTCGGCGCTCAACGAAGAACCTTTGAAGTTGTTCTGATTTAAAGATCAAAAGATCGCAGCCTGCGGCAGCTCCTACATGGGAATGCGTTCCCCCTGTAGGAGCTGCCGCAGGCTGCGATCTTTTTGCTTTCTGGCACGACACATCTATACAACCTCCTTACAATCCCTGCTTTGTCAGCTGCCTAAGCAAGGATTCTGCATGCAAGCCGCCAACCCGCGTCGCGGGTACATTCTGGGCCTGAGTGCCTACATCATCTGGGGCCTGTTCCCGATTTACTTCAAGGCCATCGCCGAAGTCCCCGCTGTCGAGATCATCATTCACCGCGTGTTGTGGTCGGCGCTGTTCGGCGCCTTGCTGCTGATGGTGTGGAAGCATCCGGGCTGGTTGCGCGAGTTGCTCGACAACCCCAGGCGTCTGGCGATTCTGGCCCTGAGCGGCACCCTGATCGCGGCCAACTGGCTGACCTACGTGTGGTCGGTGAACAACGGGCGCATGCTCGAAGCGAGCCTCGGTTACTACATCAACCCGCTGGTCAACGTGTTGCTGGGAATGTTGATTCTCGGCGAACGCCTGCGGCGCATGCAGTGGGTCGCCGTGGGGCTGGCGGCCATCGGCGTGGCGCAGCAGGTGTGGCAGGTCGGCAGTCTGCCGTGGGTCTCGCTGGTGCTGGCGATGACCTTCGGTTTTTACGGCTTGATCCGCAAACAGGCGCCGGTCAAGGCCTTGCCGGGGCTGGTGGTGGAAACCTGGATGCTGGTACCGATTGCCGTGGCCTGGCTGCTGTTCAACCAGACCGCAACCAGCGCACAACCGGAATTCTGGACCACTTCCCAAGCCTGGTGGCTGGTCGCGGCGGGTCCTGTGACGCTCATCCCGCTGGTCTGTTTCAACGCTGCCACCCGTCACCTGCCCTACACCACCATCGGTTTCCTCCAGTACACCGCGCCAACCCTGGTGCTGCTGCAGGCGGTGCTGCTGTTTGGTGAGCACTTGTCGTCGAGCACGCTGATCGCGTTCATCTTCATCTGGGCCGGTCTGGCCGTTTACAGCGTCGATGCGGTGATCAGCTTGCGCCGGCGCAGCTGATCAAAAAACGCACAAAGCTTCGCAGGCCACGGTTCTCGTGGTCTGCAACGTTCCTTCCCAAGGTTATCCACAGCGTGATCCCCGCCGTTTGTGCGCAAGTCACTGAATGCTGGCGGTTTTTTGATCAACTTCCGGAAAGCCACGGCCAGCGTGGCGTTGCGCCCGGTCTCTACAGGTTATCCACAGGCAGGTGCATGTAAAAACTGGATAACCCGGACAGCGGTTAAACGTCTGTGCGTAGCACCAGTTCGACCATCAGGTCATCGGCCAGAGTTTCCAGGCGCGATTGCAGCACATCCAGCGACAGGGTCAGCGGCACTGCCAGAATCGCTTCGGCGTGGAACAACGGCTCGCTGCTCATCGGCGCCGGGCGCACTTCGGTCACCAGGCGTTCGAGGTTCACCCCCTGCTCACTGAGCAAACGGGTGATGTCGCGCACGATGCCCGGGCGGTCATTGCCCACCAGTTCCATGGCAATCGGTTTCCAGGTGCAGGACTGCTCAATGCCACTCTCGGCAATCAGTACGCGAATGCCTTGTGCCGACAGTGCCTGTAGGGAATCGACTAATTCGTCGTAAGCCTCCGCCGGTACACCCACCCGCAGAATCCCCGCGAACTGCCCGGCCATCCGCGACATGCGGCTTTCCAGCCAGTTGCCGCCGTGCTCGGCGATGCATTGGGCGATGCGCTCGACCTGCCCGGGCTTGTCCGGCGCAAACACAGTGAGTACGAGATGGTCCATGGCACCGCCCTCTTGTCATGACTTTTGTTATAGAAAGGCAAGTATAGGCAAGCGTCGACATTCAGCCGCCATGCTCAAGTGAACAACACCTGTGGCGAGGGAGCTTGCTCCCGCTGGCGGCCGCAGGACGCCCTCTTCAGTCAGTCATATCTTTTGCGGGTGCTTCGCACCCGAGCGGGAGCAAGCTCCCTCGCCACAAATGCAGGCTCATCGAAGCTGAATGGAAGCCGCACATAATTTATGTGTACAACTTTTTATATTTAGCTGGAACAATCCGATGGTTTTTTGAGAACATCCCGTTCCGCGACGTGACCGCAATGCGTCATGAGGTCGCAGAACGACGTTATTAGTCTGATTTTCACAAGCGCAACGCATCATGTAGTATGCCTCGGCGCGCACTACATAACGCTGGATCGATGTCTGCCCAAGGCACGTTCGCAACCTTGAAAGCCCCGTCAGCAAGGCCCCCAAGCCGTTGATTGGTCCCAGCCCAGCCGCCAGCAATGGCATGTACTGGTCGGAAGGTTTGTGGTTTAAATGGCCAGAGGCTTCATTGTTAAATTGAAGAGCTGAAAAGCGAAATAGCTGAGCAGAGTGAGGCAAGCAATGACTGAACACGTTCAAGTCGGTGGCCTGCAGGTCGCCAAAGTCCTGTTCGACTTCGTGAACAACGAAGCCATTCCCGGTACCGGCCTCACCGCCGAAAAATTCTGGGAAGGTGCCGACAAGGTCATTCACGACCTGGCGCCGAAGAACAAAGCCCTACTCGCCAAACGCGATGACTTCCAGGCTCGTCTTGATGCCTGGCACCAGGAACATGCCGGCCAGGCGCACGACGCCGTGGCCTACAAAGCCTTCCTGCAGGAAATCGGTTATCTGCTGCCAGAAGCGGCTGATTTCCAGGCAACGACGCAAAACGTCGATGATGAAATCGCCCGTACCGCCGGCCCGCAACTCGTGGTCCCGGTGATGAACGCCCGCTTCGCCCTCAATGCTTCGAACGCCCGCTGGGGTTCGCTGTACGACGCCCTCTACGGCACCGACGCCATCAGCGAAGACGGTGGCGCGGAAAAAGGCAAAGGCTACAACAAAGTGCGTGGCGACAAGGTCATCGCCTTCGCCCGTGCCTTCCTCGACGAAGCGGCGCCACTGGCGGCCGGCTCCCACGTCGACTCCACCGGTTACAAGATCGCTGACGGCAAACTGCTGGTCTCCCTCAAGGGCGGCAGCAACACCGGCCTGCGTGACGATGCACAGCTGATCGGCTTCCAGGGCGATGCCAACGCGCCGATTGCCGTGCTGCTGAAACACAACGGTCTGCACTTCGAAATCCAGATCGACGCCAGCACCCCGGTCGGCCAGACCGATGCTGCCGGCGTCAAAGACGTTCTGATGGAAGCAGCCCTGACCACCATCATGGACTGCGAAGACTCCGTGGCCGCCGTCGATGCCGACGACAAAGTGGTGATCTACCGCAACTGGCTCGGCCTGATGAAGGGCGACCTGTCCGAAGAAGTCGCCAAGGGCGGCCAGACCTTCACCCGCACCATGAACCCGGATCGCACCTACACCGCACCGAACGGCGGTGAAGTGACCCTGCACGGCCGTTCGCTGTTGTTCGTGCGCAACGTCGGCCACCTGATGACCATCGACGCGATCCTCGACAAGAACGGCAACGAAGTGCCGGAAGGCATCCTCGACGGTCTGGTCACTTGCCTGGCAGCGATGCACAACCTCAATGGCAACACCTCGCGTCGCAATACGCGTACCGGCTCGGTCTACATCGTTAAACCGAAAATGCACGGCCCGGAAGAAGCGGCGTTCACCAACGAGCTGTTCGGTCGCATCGAAGACGTGTTGGGCCTGAAACGCAACACGCTGAAAGTCGGGATCATGGACGAGGAGCGCCGCACCACGGTCAACCTCAAGGCCTGTATCAAGGCGGCCAGCGAGCGCGTGGTGTTCATCAACACCGGTTTCCTTGACCGCACGGGCGATGAGATCCACACCTCCATGGAAGCCGGGCCGATGGTGCGCAAGGCCGACATGAAGGCCGAAAAGTGGATCGGCGCCTACGAGAACTGGAACGTCGATATCGGTCTGAGCACCGGCCTGCAAGGTCGTGCACAAATCGGTAAAGGCATGTGGGCGATGCCCGACCTGATGGCGGCGATGCTCGAACAGAAAATCGCTCACCCGCTGGCCGGCGCCAACACCGCCTGGGTACCGTCGCCGACCGCTGCTGCGCTGCACGCGTTGCACTACCACAAGGTCGACGTGTTCGCCCGTCAGGCCGAACTGGCCAAGCGTGCCCGCGCTTCGGTGGACGACATTCTGACCATCCCGCTGGCGGTCAACCCAAGCTGGACCCCGGAGCAGATCAAGAACGAACTGGACAACAACGCCCAGGGCATTCTCGGTTACGTGGTGCGCTGGATCGACCAGGGTGTCGGTTGTTCGAAAGTGCCGGACATCAATGACGTCGGCCTGATGGAAGACCGCGCAACGCTGCGGATCTCCAGCCAGCACATCGCCAACTGGCTGCGCCACGGTATCGTTACCGAAGCGCAAGTGATGGAAAGCCTCAAGCGCATGGCGCCGGTGGTTGACCGGCAGAACGCCAACGACCCGCTGTACCGTCCGCTGGCACCGAACTTCGACAGCAACATCGCCTTCCAGGCGGCGGTCGAACTGGTGATCGAAGGCACCAAACAGCCGAACGGCTACACCGAGCCGGTGCTGCACCGTCGTCGTCGCGAGTTCAAGAAGGCCAACGGCCTGTAACCTGCGCTGACTGCCGGACATGAAAAAGCCCTGATCTTGCGATCAGGGCTTTTTTGTTTGGATTGAGATCCCAAGCAGGCAGTAATCCCCTGTGGCGAGGGAGCTTGCTCCCGCTCGGCGGCGCAGCCGTCGTAATTTTAGCGAATGCGATGTGTCAGGATTAATGTGGATGCAGGGTTTGGGGCCGCTTCGCAGCCCAGCGGGAGCAAGCTCCCTCGCAACAAGGGTAGCGGTTAAACACGATTACGGATCAATGCCCAATTCGTGTTTGACCAGCCCCAGCAATTTCGCCGTATCAATCGGCTTGAGCAGGAAATCCACCACGCTCAGGTGCATCGCCGCAATGGCGTCTTTTACATCGGCATCGCCGGAAACAATGATGATCGGCATCGCTGCCCGTACCGACTCGCGTACCTGACGGATCAAGTCCAGCCCACCGACGTTGCCCATGCGCAGATCAGTGATCACCAGGCCTATCGAGGGTTTTTCCGCGAGCATCTTCAGTGCGGTTTCGCCACTGGCCGCGGTCATGCAGTGAATGCCATCCAACGCGAGAATCTCCGACAACAGCTCCCGGGCGTCCTTGTCGTCATCGACGATCAGCACACGCTGCGGCGGCAAATCGGGTTCGAGCATTACAGCGCTGAGCGCTTCACGCTCGGCGTCGCTCAAAATATCGTGGTCGGACATGGCAATCTCTACGTTTTCAATTCAGTCACCTGGCACAGTCGTCAGACATCGCTAAGCAGAGCTTCAATGTGCACTTCGTCGGATTTTTTTCCAAGTGGCTGGCGGAGGAATTTCCGACTGTTTTTGTAGGGCACTTCCTAAATGTGCCGAACGGCAGCCCAAACCTAGACTTACGTCCAATGGGCACCCCGCGCGCAGGGGCCGACCATGGCTGCAACGATCCGACAACAACAATTCGAAAAAGACTGCGGTAATGGTTATGAGTAAAGCGGACGCCTTCACCCAGGCAGGGAAAACCGCGGTATTGCAGAACATTCAGGGCACTCTGCAATTCCTCCAGCGCTTCCCGCCCTTCAATCAGATGGAACATGCCCACCTGGCTTTTCTGGTGGAACAATGTCAGCTGCGTTTTTACGGCCAGGGCGAAAGCATCATCAAACCCGCCGACGGGCCGGTCGAATATTTCTACATCGTCAAACAGGGCCGGGTGGTCGGCGAACGCCAGCACATCACCCGGCCTGGCACCGAAACCACCTTCGAGATCACCACCGGCGAATGCTTCCCGCTGGCTGCGCTGATTGGCGAACGGGCGACCCGTACCGAGCATCTGGCCAGCGAAGACACCTTCTGCTTGCAACTGAACAAACCGGCGTTCATCAAGCTGTTCGCCCTGTCCAACAGCTTCCGCGATTTCGCTTTGCGCGGGGTCAGCAGCCTGCTCGATCAGGTCAACCAGCAAGTCCAGCAGAAAGCCGTGGAAACCCTCGGCACCCAGTACTCGCTGAACACCCGCCTCGGCGAATTGGCGATGCGCCATCCGGTGACTTGCAGCCCCGACACGCCACTGCGTGAAGCGGTGAAGCTGATGCACGAGCAACAGGTCGGCAGCATCGTCGCGGTGGATGAACACAAGGCGCCGCTGGGGATTTTCACCCTGCGTGACCTGCGCGAGGTGGTCGCCAACAGCAGCGGTGATTTCAGCGAAACCATCGAGCGCCACATGACCTGTTCGCCGTTCTTTCTGTCGCCCGATCACAGCGCCTTCGACGCGGCGATTGCCATGACCGAGCGGCACATCGCCCACGTCTGTCTGGTCAAGGATCAACGTCTTTGCGGTGTGGTGTCCGAGCGTGATCTGTTCTCGCTGCAAAGGGTCGATCTGGTGCATCTGGCCCGGACCATCCGCAGTGCCCAGCGCATCGAGCAACTGGTGAGCCTGCGCGGCGAGATCGGCCAACTGGTGGAACGCATGCTCGCCCACGGTGCGTCTTCGACCCAGATCACCCACATCATCACCCTGCTCAACGACCACACCGTGTGCCGAGTGATCGAACTGACCCTCGCCGAAAAAGGCGACCCCGGCGTACCGTTCAGCTGGCTGTGCTTCGGCAGCGAGGGCCGGCGCGAGCAGACGCTGCACACCGATCAGGACAACGGCATTCTGTTCGAAGCACGGGACGCGGCGCACGCGGCAGAAATTCGCGGCAAGCTGCTGCCGATCGCCCAGCAGATCAATCAGAGCCTGGCGCAGTGCGGGTTCAGCCTGTGCAAGGGCAACATCATGGCCGGTAACCCGGAACTGTGCCTGTCGCGGGCGGAATGGGCGCGGCGCTTTGCAGCGTTCATTCGCGAGGCGACGCCGGAGAACCTGCTCGGTTCGAGCATCTATTTCGACCTGCGGGTGGTCTGGGGTGACGAGAAAGGCTGTGCGCAACTGCGCCGCGGGATTCTCGATCAGGTCGGCGACAACCGTTTATTCCAGCGCATGCTGGCAGAAAACGCCCTGCGCAATCGTCCGCCCGTGGGACGCTTTCGCGAGTTTGTGCTGGCGCGCAAAAACGGCGAAAAAGCCACCCTCGACCTCAAGGTCCAGGGCCTGACGCCTTTCGTCGACGGCGCACGCTTGTTGGCACTGGCCCATGGCATCGAAACCAACAACACCCTTGAACGCTTGCGTCAGCTGGTCGAAAAAGAGGTCATCGAACGGCTCGACGGCGCGGCGTATGAAGAGGCTTACCACTTCATCCAGCAGACGCGCATGCAACAACACCAGATCCAGACTCGCGAGAATCTGCCTTGGTCGAACCGCGTCGACCCCGACAGCCTCAATCATCTGGACCGGCGCATCCTGCGTGAATCCCTGCGCCAGGCCCAGCGCCTGCAGAGCAGCCTGGCCTTGCGGTATCAGCTATGAGCCTGTTTTCGTGGCTGCGCCCGGCCAGCCCTCTGCTGTCGGCCGACCTGCAACAGCGTCTGGCGGAGCTGCCGGCGATCAGCGAACTGAAAGAGTGCAGCCTGCGCGAGCAGCGCTGGGTGGTGCTCGATCTGGAAACCACCGGGCTGAATCTGAACAAGGACCGCGTGCTGTCGATCGGTGCGGTGGTGATCGAAGACGGCGCGATCGACTTCAGTCAGCAGTTCGAGCGCACCCTGCAATGTCGGGAGCTGAAGCTCAGCCCGAGCGTGTTGATTCATGGCCTGGGGCCGAATGCGATTGCTGCCGGCAGCGACCCGGCGGAGGCGCTGCTGGAGTTGATGGAATTCATCGGCAACAGCCCGGTGCTGGCGTTTCATGCGCCCTTCGATCAGCACATGCTCGGACGGGCATTGAAAGAACACCTGAGTTACAAGCTGCAGAATGTGTTTCTGGATGTCGCGGACATGGCGCCGCTGTTGTGCCCGCAGGCGAATATTCGCGAGGCCGGGCTGGATGAGTGGATCAACTGGTTCAGGCTTGAGGTGTTCGAGCGGCACAACGCGAGTGCCGATGCGCTGGCTACGGCAGAGCTGGCGTTGATTTTGTTCAGCCGCGCGCGACAGCAGCAGATTCATAGTCCGCTGAATCTGCAGCAGCGCTTGAGTCAGTGGAAGCGTCGGCAGCAGGCGCCTTCCTTCTAGATTTACAGCCGAACCACATCCCTCTGTAGGAGCTGCCGAAGGCTGCGATCCTTTGATCTTGTTTTTAAAAGCGAGATCAAAAGATCGCAGCCTTCGGCAGCTCCTACAGGGGCTATCCAAACGGGTCATCTGACCAGTGGCCAATTGCTAACCATTCCCACCTCTGCGAGAATCGCGAACAATTCTCGTTGGTTAACATTTCCCAATCGGTGCGTCTGGTGTCGTCAGTCCCAAGCCCTCACAGTGAACTCGTCGGTGCGTTGTATCGCGACCATCGCGGTTGGCTGCTGAGCTGGTTGCGGCGCAACGTGGCGTGCCCACAGCGCGCCGAAGACCTGAGCCAGGACACCTTCGTGCGCCTGCTCGGTCGCGAACAATTGCTGACGCCGCGCGAACCGCGGGCGTTTCTGGTGGCGATTGCCAAGGGCCTGCTGTTCGACTATTTCCGCCGCGCCGCGCTGGAGCAGGCCTATCTCGCCGAATTGATGCTGATCCCCGAAGGCGAACAGCCTTCGGTGGAAGAACAGCAATTGATCCTCGAAGACCTCAAGGCCATCGACCGCCTGCTCGGCAAATTGTCGACCAAGGCCCGCGCCGCTTTCCTGTATAACCGCCTCGACGGCCTCGGCCATGCCGAAATCGCCGCGAAGCTCGGCGTCTCGGTGCCGCGTGTGCGGCAATACCTGGCTCAGGGCATTCGCCAGTGCTACATCGCCCTCTACGGTGAGCCGACATGAGCCCGGCCAGCTCCAAACCGGTTTCGGCCCAGGTGCTGGACGCGGCGATTGCCTGGCAATTGTCGCTGGATTCCAGCAGTGCGCTGGAGCGCGAAGAGTTCGCCAAATGGCACGCAGCCAATGAAGAACATGCCCGCGCTTGGCGTCAGTTGGGCATGCTCGATCAGCGCTTCAGTGTCGCCAACGGCCCGGCCCGCGCTGCGTTGCTGCAATCACGCGAGGGCATTCGCCGCAGAGTGCGCAAGCTCGGCAGCGGACTGGCCAGCGTGGTGGCGGTGGTCGGTCTGGCGCTGTTTGCCGGTGATCGGTACCTGCCGCTGGATTACTGGCTGGCCGATCAACGCACCGCCACCGGCGAGCAGCGCACGGTACGGCTGACCGATGGCACCGTGCTCAACCTCAACACCCACAGCGCGGTGGATGTGCGTTTCGATGCCAGCCAGCGCCTGATCGTGTTGCAGGAGGGCGAGATCATGGTCGAGACCGGTCACGGCGATGCGCGGCCCTTTATCGTCGAAACCCGCGAAGGCAGCATGCGCGCGCTGGGCACACGGTTTCTGGTCAAGCGTGAAGATGAGGGTACGCGCCTGAGCGTCCTGCAATCGGCGGTGGCGGCGCATCCGCAAAGTCATCCTCAAGAGCAGATTCTGCGCGAAGGCCAGCAAGTGCTGATTCGCAACGACGGCCTCGACGCGGTCGCCGCACTCACGCCCGGCGCCGATGCCTGGACCCGCGGCATGCTGGTAGTCGATAACGCACGGCTCGGTGATCTGGTGCACGAACTCGGGCGCTACCGCCGTGGCTATCTGGGCGTCGCCCCGGAGGTTGCCGACTTGCGCATCACCGGCAGCTTCCCGCTGCACGACACCGACAAGGCCCTGAGTGCGCTGCTGCCGACCCTGCCGGTGCAGATCGAGCAGCACACGCCGTATTGGGTCACGGTGGCGAAGGCTGATACCAAGCCTTGAGGGCGACCGACCTCTGTGGCGAGGGAGCTTGCTCCCGCTCCGCTGCGCAGCAGTCGTCAAACCAGTCAATGCGATTTATCTGAAAGACAGCAGGGACCGCTTCGCGCTCCAGCGGGAGCAAGCTCCCTCGCCACAGGGTCTCGGTCACTTTTCAGTTAATCGAAATTATTTTCATCCAGCCCTATCACTTTTCAATTCTCGTCCGGCACACAGGCAATTGAGAAATATTTCCATTCAGGAGCCTTCGCATGTCCCGTTCGCTAGACACCTTGTTGCGCCCCAGTCTGCTGGCTGTCGCCATCGCCCTCAGCACCCCGCTGATCAGCCACCCGTTGCTCGCCGCTGAGCAGGCCTCCAGCGTACGCGCCTACAACCTGCCGGCCGCTCCGCTGTCGACCACCCTGAACCAGATCGCCAGCCAGGGCGGCCTCGCGCTGTCGCTCAATCCCTCGCTGGCGGCGGGCAAGACGTCGGCACCGGTCAACGGCCAATACGATGCCGCCGGCGCGCTGCGTGCCGCCCTGCGTGGCACTGGTCTGCAACTGGAACAAAGCAACACTGGCACCTACACCCTGGTTGCGGTGCCGGAGGGGACACTGGCACTGCCGGAAACCGCCGTGATTGGCGTGGAAAACTACGAAAGCGCCTGGGGCCCGGTTGAAGGCTACACCGCCACCCGCACTGCCGCCGGCACCAAGACCGACACTGCGCTGGTCGAAGCACCGCGCTCGATCTCGGTCGCGACCCGCCAGCAAATGGACGACCGCAGCGTGCACAGCCTTGATGACGCCGTGCGCTACATGCCGGGCATCACCGCCAGCAGCTACGGCAGCGACACCCGCGCCGACTGGCTGCGCGTGCGCGGTTTCGAGCCGACCCAGTTCCTCGACGGCTTGCCGCTGCCCAAAGGCGTGTACGCCAACCCGAAACAGGAAACCTGGAACCTCGACCGTCTCGCCCTGCTGCGCGGTCCGGCCTCTTCCGTCTACGGCCAGACCCCGCCGGGCGGCCTGCTGGACATGGTCAGCCGGCGCCCGAGCAGCGACGCCAGCAGCGAAATCCAACTGCAGTACGGCAGCGACAATCATCGTCAGATCAACTTCGCCAGCACCGGCAAAATCGACGATGCCGGCCAGTTCCTCTACGGCATCAGCGGCGTGGTGCGTGACAGCGGCACGCAGATCGACCACATCGATAACAAGCGCTACAACATCGCGCCGAGCCTGACCTGGAACATTGACGACGACACCAGATTCACCTTGCTGAGCCAGTTCACCCGCGACGATACCGGCATTACCAGCCAGTTTCTGCCGGTGCAGGGCACCAAGATCGACATGCCGTTCGGTAGCGTCTCGCACCACAAAAATCTCGGCGACCCGGATTGGGAATACTACGACCGCACTTACTACGCGCTCGGCTATGCCTTCGAACACCGGCTGAACGATGTCTGGCAGTTCAAGCAGAACCTGCGTTACACCAAGTCGGACCTGTCGTTCCAGGCCCTGACCGTCGGCTCTTACCCGTACACCATGGTGGACGATCAAGGTAACGTCGGGCGCACCAGCACCAGCGTTGACGAAGACATCAGCCAATTCGCAGTGGACAACAACTTCCAGGCCGACTTCGCCACCGGTGACATTCGCCACACCGTACTGTTGGGGCTGGATCACCAGCGCAGTAACACCAACTACCTGTCGATCTACGGTGACGGCCTGAAAACCAACGTGCTGAACCCGATCTACGGCCAGCCGATCGTTCGTCCGGATCGCTCGACGGCGTATTACGACTACGACCAGAAGACCTACCAGACCGGCCTCTACGTGCAGGATCAGATGGCCCTCGACCAATGGCGCCTGACGCTGGGCGGTCGTGAAGACTGGGTCCACACCGGCACCAAATTCTTCAACAAGGCCGATGCGACCAACACCCAGCGCGACAAGAACTTCAGCGGTAACGCAGCGCTCAGCTACGTGTTCGACTCGGGTTTCGTCCCGTACATTTCCTACGCCGAATCCTTCCAGCCAACCACCGGCGCCGACGCCTCCTCCACCGGTTCGCTGAAACCGACCGAAGGCAAGCAATGGGAAATGGGCGTCAAGTACCAGCCACCGGGCAGCAAGACCCTGCTGACCGCCGCCGTGTATGACCTGACACAGAAAAACGTCGCGGTCACCACCACCGTCGGCAACACCCCGATCACCAGCCAGACCGGCGAAGTGAAAGTCAAAGGCCTGGAACTGGAGGCGACCTCGGACGTCACCGATAACCTGAAAGTGATTGCCGCCTACACCCTGGCCAAGTCCGAAGTGCAGAAAGGCGACTACAAAGGCAACCGCCTGCAACTGATGCCAAACCAGCAGGCCTCGCTGTGGACTGATTACACCTGGCACAGCGGTGTGCTCGACGGCTTCGGTATCGGCGGTGGCGTGCGTTACACCGGCAACACCTATGGCGATCAGGGCAACACCTGGCTGGGCAAAGCCAATGCTTACACGGTGTTCGACGCCTCGGTGCATTACGACCTCGGCCGTCTCGACAACAGCCTCAAAGGTGCATCGGTCGCGGTCAACGCCACCAACCTGTTCGACAAGGATTACATCTCCACCTGCGACGGCTTCTACTGCTACTACGGCGACCAGCGCAGCGTCGTCGCCAGCGCCACCTACAAGTGGTAACCGCGTGAGCTGAAACAGGTCCTGTCACCAAGCCGTCCTTCATGGACGGCTTCGGTGTTTTTGAAGGTCATGAAATGAAAAGTAAAACAATCCGCCGCTGGTCGTTCATCCACACCTGGACCAGCCTGATCTGCACCGTGTTTTTGCTGTTGCTGGCATTGACCGGCCTGCCGCTGATCTTCCATCACGAGATCGAGCACCTGCTCGGCGATGCCCCGCAAGTGCGCGAGATGCCCGCCGACACGCCGCGCCTGAACCTGGCGCAACTGGTCGAGGCCGCCGAACAACATCGTCCCGGCGAAGTGGTGCAGTACTTCGGTTTCGAGGACGACGAACCCAATGCTGTGCTCACAATCATGGCGAAGACCGCCGGCACCGAACCGAACTCGTCGCACACCTTCATGCTCGATGCGCGCACCGGTGAAGCGCTGGAAACCCCGTCGGCCAATGGCGGGCTGATGCTGTTCATCCTGCGCCTGCATGTGGACATGTTCGCCGGATTGCCCGGCAAGTTGCTGCTGGCGTTCATGGGTTTGCTGTTCGTGGTCGCGATCATCTCGGGCACGGTGCTGTACCTGCCGTTCATGCGTCGCTTGCCGTTCGGCACCGTGCGTCAGGACAAGTCCACCCGCTTGCGTTGGCTCGACCTGCACAACCTGATCGGCGTCGTCACCCTGACCTGGGCGCTGGTGGTCGGTGTCACCGGGGTGATCAGCGCCTGCGCCGACCTGATCATCGCCGCGTGGCGCAATGACACGCTGACCGCCATGGTCGCGCCCTACCGCGATGCCCCGCCCCTGACCCGACTGGCCCCGGCCACCCGCCTACTCGACATCGCCCGGGACGTGGCGCCGGGGATGAACCCGGACTTCATCGCCTTCCCCGGCACGCGCTTTTCCAGCGAGCATCACTACGCGGTGTTCATGAAGGGCGGCACCCACCTGACCTCGCACCTGCTGACGCCGGTACTGATCGACGCCAGCACCCTGCAGGTCACCGCTGTGGCCGAGCGCCCGTGGTACATGGACGCCATGGGCATGTCGCAGCCGCTGCATTTCGGTGACTACGGCGGCATGCCAATGAAAATCCTCTGGACGACCCTTGATGTGCTGACCATCATCGTCCTCGGCAGCGGCGTCTATCTGTGGGTGGTGCGGCGTAAAGCGGCGAAACCGGTGACGGCGGAGGTTGCTGCATGAAGCCGCGTCAGAGCAATTTCTGGAAGGTCTTCAGCACGCCGCTGGTGATCGCACTGCTGAGTGCGGCGGGGTTGTTTTCGGCGTTGTTGGGCGATGGAGTCTGGGATGCGTTGAGCTGGGTCGGGCTGGGCGTCCCGGCGTTTCTGGCCATAAGAGGCTTGCTGTCGCGAAGCTAAAGATCACTGTAGGAGTGAGCCTGCTCGCGATAGAGCACTCCCATTCAACTTCATCGTCGACTGACCTGCCGCGATCGCGAGCAGGCTCACTCCTACAAGGGGCTGTGCAGGGCTTGAGCAAGCCGAGTAACACGCTATGCTCCTCGCTCACTGTCCTGACCGAGACCCTGCCCATGTCCGCCCCCAGCATGACCCTGTTTCACAACACGCTCTCCCCGTTCGTGCGCAAAGTAATGGTGCTGTTGCACGAGACCGGCCAGCAGGATCGCGTCGCCCTGCAAGACTGCGTGCTCAGCCCGGTCAGCCCGGACGCTGCGCTCAACGCCGACAACCCGCTGGGCAAGATCCCAGCCCTGCGCCTGGCCGACGGCAGCGTGATCCATGACAGCCGCGTGATCCTCGAATACCTCGACCAGCAGCACGTCGGCAATCCGCTGATCCCCCGCGAAGGCGCGGCCCGCTGGCGCCGTCTGACCCTGGCCTCGCTGGCCGACGGGATCATGGACGCCTCGGTGATGGTGCGTTACGAACTGGTGCTGCGCGCCCCGGAAAAGCACTGGGACGAATGGCTCGATGCCCAACGCGAGAAGATCCGCCGCGCCCTGGCCTATCTGGAAAGTGACGCCATCGCCGAGCTGACCAGCCATTTCGATGTGGCAGCGATCAGCGTCGCTTGTGCGTTGGGTTACATCGATCTGCGTCATCCGGATCTGGACTGGCGCAGCGCCAACCCGCAACTGGCCAGCTGGTATTTCGAGGTGAGCCAGCGAGCGTCCATGGTCGCCACCTTGCCCAAGCCTTAAGGCTGCGGCGCCTGTTCCGGCCTCTTCGCGAGCAAGCTCACTCCCACATTGGAATGCGTACACCTGTGGGAGCGGGCTTGCTCGCGATGGCACCACCTCGGTTCCGGCGGCAGTGCTGCAACAATCAGCGTCAGCAAAACCTCGACCTGTCGCTGATCCTCGCGCAACCCGCTCATCGCATCGCCCCCACATCAAACTCCAGCGGCCTGGCCGGTTTCTGCCCGATCCCGTACCAGTCGAGTTTGCGCGTCAGCACCATGAACACCCCGAGCAGACTGAACAACAGCAGCGAACCCATCAGCAACGCGTAATCCTCGGCGCTCAGCAGGCCATACAGCAGGCCATACAACGCCGCCAATCCCGCAGAAAAACTCAGGCCGTGGCGCACGCTGTGCAGCACGTGACACACATAAAACCCGATCAACAACACACAGTCACTGGCCGACAGCAGATACGCCAGGGCAAAGCCGATGTGCTCCGACAACGACAGCAGCAACAGGTAAAAGAACGCCAGCGCCACCCCGACCAATGCGTATTGCACCGGATGCACCGCCAGACTCTTGAGCACTTCGAACAGGAAGAAACCGGCGAAGGTCAGGACGATGAACAACAGCGCATATTTGATCGCCCGATCACTCTTCAGGTACTGGTCCACCGGATCGATGAAACTCACGCCAAAACTGCGCCCGCTGAACCCCTCGCATTCATTGCCCGTCACGCAACGGCTCATGGCTTCTTGCAGGTTGGTGGAGAAGAACGTGGTCTGCCAATCAGCGTTGAAACCCTGATCACTGATCTCGCGTTTGCCCGGCAGGAAGTTGCCGACAAAGCTGGGGTGCGGCCAGTTGGCGGCAAGGCTGACGTGACTACTTTTGCCCACCGGCAACACCTGCAACGAACCGGTGCCTTGCAGGCGCAGGTCGAAACCGAAGGTCAGTTCCGTGGTTTTGCGGGTATCCAGCGCCGGCAGCGTGACCCGCACGCCTTCGCCGAGCCAGCCCACCTGGGTGCCGGGCACGAAGTCCAGGCGCTGGCCGTCGAGTTCCAGTTTCAGCGCGTTTTCGATGCCGCGGATGTCGCTGATGCCCACCGCCAGAAACGGCGCATCAAACTGGTAATCGGCGAAGTCTTCCTTGATCCCCAACTGCGCCGGCAACGAGAAATGCCCATTGATGCGATTGTCGGCATGGAACAGTCGCGCTTCGTAAATACCGCGCTTGCGCAACTCGGTCTGCACCTGGCCGTCGAGCTCGAAGCGCTCCGGCAGAAAGTACAGCCGACCGCGCTCTTCGCCGAGCTCTTCATAGCGCTGACTGGTTTTCTCGTTGGTCTTCCAGGTACGCACCACCTTGCGGTACGGCACCACCATCACCGGCCCGCTCAGTTGCTGGCTGTAGCTGGAACTGCGGGCGATGTCTTCGAGTACGCCGTCGCGCCGTTGCTGGCGGTCATCGATGATGCCGTCAATCATCAACAGCGGGATCAGCAACAGCAGGATCAACAGGGCAATCGCCCCGAGCTTTATGGTCAGATTCTTGTTCATGGGACTCTCCCTGTTTGGATGAGGCAGAGTCTGGTCAGGCTGTGTGGGGGGAATATGGGGCGATTGTGGAGTTTGTGTGGAAAGATCAAAAGATCGCAGCCTTCGGCAGCTCCTACAGGGATTGCGTTCCCCTGTAGGAGCTGCCGAAGGCTGCGATCTTTTAAGTTCTCAAGGCAGGCGCAATATCACTTCCACACCGCCCTCGACATTGCGAATCTGCATCGACCCACCATGCAACTTCACCACCTCTTCTACGAAGTTCAGCCCCAACCCGGTGCTCTTGCGCCCACTGTCGGGGCGCGGCAGCGAGTAAAACCGTTCACTCAAGCGCGGCAAGGCGTACTCGGGAATCGCGGCCGCTTCGTTGAACAAGCGCAACTCGACCTGCTCCCCCACGCGTTCGGCACTGAAACGCAGCAACCCGGCGATCGGGGTGAAATCCAGTGCATTGTCCAGCAGATTGCCCAGCGCCTGGCGCAGCAGAAACGGCTCGCCGATCAGCATCAGATCCGGCGCAATGGTCTGCTCAACCGTGAGCCGCCGGCCTTCGATTCGCGCTGCCTGCGCGCGCAATAATTCATCGACCAACGCCGCCAGCGGCACCGCCACGCGTTCCTCAAGACCCTGCCGCTGCTCGACTTGCGCCAGATTCAACAGGCGCTCGATCAACTGCTGCATCCGCGCACTTTCACTGTCGATGTTGCCGACAAAGCGCAGGCGCTGAATCGCTGGCATCTCATCCTGCAGCAATTCCGCCGCACCGCGAATCGCCGCCAGCGGACTCTTCAGTTCATGGGTCAGAGTGTGCACATAGCGCTCGACGTAGGCCTTGCCTTCCAGTTGAGTGCGCATCTGCTCCACCGCCGTCGCCAGTTGTTCCAGCTCACCGCCACGGTAATGCGGCACTTCGACCCGGCGCCCCTCACTCACCGCTTTGGCGTACCCGGTCAAACGGTGCAGCGCGCGGCTCAGCCACCACGACAGCACAGCGCCGAACAGCAGACCGAGGCCGATCAACCCCGCGCCGTAAAACAGCAAGCGCCGCTCGGTGCGGTCGACATAAGGCTGCAATGAACTGTTGGGTTTGGCCACGGTGACCACGCCGATGATTTTGCCGTTATCACGGATCGGCGCGCCGACGTGCATCACCGACGACGCCGAATCATTCGGATCGCTGCGGGTCGAGCGCGCACCGTATTCGCCGCGCAGGGTCAGGTAGACGTCGTTCCAGCGCGAGTAATCCTGCCCGACCGCCACCCCGCTGGAATCCAGTACCACGATGCCTTTGGCGTCGGTGACGTAGATGCGGTGGTTGACCTGGTTTTTCGGCAAGCCCCAAATGGTCGCCTGTGGCTGGCGCTCACCGTAGGCGCGCAGCAATTCGGGCCAGCGGTTCTCGCTGAGCGTCCCGGCCTTGAAATCATCACGCAGGATCTCCGCCATCAGGTTCGCGGTGTCGACCAGGGTTTCTTCGGTGGACTGGCGCACACCGGGGCGGATTTCTTCCATCACCGTGTTGAGCACGAAGTAACCGGTCAGGCCGACAAACAGCACATACACCAGAAAAATCCGCAGCCCCAGCGACATCAGCTGTGCCCCGGGCTGTAGCTGTAGCCGAGGCCGCGATGGGTCTGGATCGGCTCGGCATCGGCGCGCACCAGGCGCAATTTGGCGCGCAGGCTTTTGATATGGCTGTCGATGCTACGCTCGTAGCCGGCGTCGGCGGCAACCCCCAGCGCATCGAGCAATTGCTCGCGGCTGAACACCCGTTGCGGTTGTTCAAGCAGGCATTGCAGCAGACGGAATTCGTGGCGGGTCAGGCTCAATGGCTGGCCGCGGTAGGTGATCAGCACACGCTCGGCATCGATGCGAAACAGTGCCGAGGAGGCTTCAACCACAGGTCGCGGCGCCACGCGTTTGAGAATCGCCCGTACCCGCGCGGCGACTTCCCGTGGGCTGAACGGCTTGACCACGTAATCGTCGGCGCCGATCTCCAGCCCCACCACCCGGTCGATCTCGGCGTTCCGGGCGCTGAGGAACAGCACCGGCACTTCACTGAAGCGCCGCAGCTGTTTGCAGGTTTCGAAACCGCTGATGTCCGGCAGGCCGATATCGAGAATGATCAAGTCAGCCGGGGTCTGCCGTTGAAACTCCAGCGCCGCTGCGCCGAGGCTCAGCCACGTGGTGGCGAACCCCTCGCCCTGCAGGGCAAAAATCAGCGTGTCGGCAATCGCCGCTTCGTCTTCGACAATCAGGATATGAGGCATGGCGTCCGAGCCCATGGGTTAAGTGCGCGAACGGTGCCCCAAGCCTGACCTTACGTCAATGAGACCACTTAGCAGTCCGGCTTGTCGGCGGTGAAACGCCGCGCCGGGTTCACCGCTGCGCCAAACTCGCGCAAGGCCTTGGCACCGATCAGCAGCGGGTAGTTGAAGTTGCTGCGGTCGGTCAGGTTGACCTCAACGGTACGCTTGACGTTGCCCAGGCACAGTTCCAGATCGACCACCGGACGCTTGGCGACTTCGGTGCTGTCGCCCTCGTCCTCTTCATCCGAGCGACTCTTGATCTTGCTGATCCGCGCGACCTTGTGTTCGTAGACCTTGTTGCTGGCGTCCTTGGTGCCGAGGCGGAAACGCACCCAGTTCTCGCCGTCGCGGGTGAAGGTCTCGATGTCCTTGGCCGACAGCGAGGCGGTCAGTGCGCCGGTGTCCATCTTGGCCTTGAGCACCTCACCACCGATTTCCGGCAGCGCGATGTATTCATAACGCCCGTACAGGGTCGGCTCGGCGGCCATGACTGGCAGGGCGACGAGGGCAAACAGTGCAAGGAGGGATTTCACGTAAGGGGCTTCCTTGGAAAATGAGGGCTCAACGCCGAATTCTAGACCGCGAAAAAACACGATAGTTGGTTCGCCGCCGACCTTTGTGGCGAGGGAGCTTGCTCCCGCTCGAAGACGCAGTCGGCGTGAACCAGCCTGCAGGTTTCGCCTGACACACCGAGGTGAATGGATTTGGGGCCGCTTCGCACCCCAGCGGGAGCAAGCTCCCTCGCCACAGGATGCTGTGTAATCATTCAAAGAATAACGGAGCAAAAGTGAAACATTCGTCACCACCGATTTGGCCTCTCACCCGAAGCCACTTATCATGGCGCGCCCATCCGCCTTCATAGAGTTGCTTATGCGCCGCCTGCTCACCGGCTGTTTCGTCACCCTGCTGCTGTTGCTCAACACCCTGATCCTGATCGGGCCGTTGCTGGTCTTTGCCCTGCTCAAACTGATTGCGCCGGGGCGCTGGCGCGACTACGCCTCGTGGGCGGTGATGTGGATTGCCGAGACCTGGGCCGAGATCGACAAGCTGATCTTTCAGCTATGCATCCCCACCCAATGGGACATTCGCGGCGGCGCAGACCTGCGCGGTGACACCTCGTATCTGGTGATCAGCAACCACCAGTCGTGGGTCGATATTCCGGCACTGATCCAGACCCTCAACCGGCGCACGCCGTTCTTCAAGTTCTTCCTCAAGAAAGAACTGATCTGGGTGCCATTCCTCGGTCTGGCGTGGTGGGCGCTGGATTACCCGTTCATGAAGCGCTACAGCAAAGCGTTCCTGGCCAAGCACCCGGAACTGGCGGGCAAGGATCTGGAGATCACCAAACAGGCCTGCGAGCTGTTCAAGCGCCAGCCGGTGACGGTGGTGAATTATCTGGAAGGCACCCGCTACACGGCGGCGAAAAGCGCGCAGCAGCAGTCACCCTTCAAGCATCTGCTCAAACCCAAGGCGGGCGGCGTGGCGTTTGTTCTGGCGGCAATGGGCGAACAACTCGATGCGCTGCTCGATGTGACCGTGGTTTATCCACAGGAAAAGATTCCGGGGTTCTGGGATCTGATCAGCGGCAGCGTGCCGCGAGTGATCGTCGACATCCAGACCCGCGAACTCGACCCGGCACTGGCGCAGGGCGATTACGAGAACGATCCGCTGTTTCGCCAGCAGGTCCAGAACTGGGTCAACCAGCTCTGGACCGAGAAGGATCAGCGCATCAGCGAACTGCGCGGCGAGCGCAGCTGAATCAGCTACCGGTGCCGGCGCCCCAAATGCTGCCCAGGCTCTGCAGAATCGGGCCGCCGACGCCTTGGTCACCCAGGTACTTGAGCAGCACCGGGGCAAACTGGCCGACCATGCCACTGTCCATGCCCAAGGCGCCGAAGGCGTTGTTCAGGTCACTGGTATTTTTGACGTTGCCCAGTGCGTTTTCCAGCCCGGCCGACTTGCCCGACGAACCCAGCAAACCACTCAACGCCGCCAGGTTGCCGCTGCCGCCCGACAATTTGTCGATGCCCGGCACTTCTTTGGCCAACTGCGAATAATCGGTGCTGCTCAACTGGTTCTTGGCCAGGCCAAGCATGGCACTGGTGCCACCAACCGCCTGCTGCGGCGTCACGCCGAGACCGGTCACGGCTTGCAGCAAACCGGCGGTTTCCGAGGTCGGCGCGGCGGCGGTGGCTGCGTTGCCACCCTGCATGCTCGAAGCTGCTTTGGTCACATCGTCCAGACTGAAGCCGGCAAACACCGGGCTCGCTGCAAGGGTCATCAGTGAAGCCAAGGCAATACCGCGTGAAATCTTCATTCAGACATCCTCTTGCGCTGTGGTGACCGCCCCTCAATGGGCGGCAAAACTGCCGGTTTGACCTGGTTTCAGCCAGCATGTTCCTCGCCGGCGCATCCATTTTCAGCATAGCCACGTATATAAAACGTGAAACCGTGGATAACCCGAGATGAATGGCACAAGCGCTGTCGCTGAACTAGCCTGTGAACAACCCGGGGCCCGCCTTCGTCGCCCGTGCATTGCCTGGAGGCCTGTCATTTCCATCGTCGACACCGATCAGCTCAGGCATCTGTTGGCCCAGTGCGCACTGGGCGACCGAGGCGCCTTCGAAACCCTCTATCGCAGCGTCGGCCCGCGCCTGCACGGCATCGCCCTGCGCTTCATGGGTCGGGCGGATCTGGCCGAAGAAGTGCTGCAGGAAAGCTTCGTGCGCATCTGGAACAACGCCTCGCGTTACGAAGCCCATTTGTCGGCGCCGCTGACCTGGATGATCAACATTACCCGCCATCAGGCCATCGACCAGTTACGCAAGCATCGCGACCGACCGCTGACCGATGTCGAACAGGACGCCCTGGCGGACGAAAGTCCTTCGGCCCATGACCTGTTGAACCGCAGCCGCGAAGCCAGTGCGCTGCACCGCTGCCTCGACACCCTCGACGGCATGCAGCGCCAGTCGATCAGCGTCGCTTACTTTCAGGGCCTGTCCTGCGCGGAACTCGCCGAACACCTGGCCGCACCGCTGGGTTCGGTGAAGTCGTGGATTCGTCGCGGCATGGAACGTCTGCGCAGGTGCCTCGAATCATGAACTACCAGACCCCGGCCCTGCGCCGCGCCCTCGCTGCCGATTACGCCATCGGATTGATGTCGGCGGCGGCGCGTCGGCGCTTTGAGCAATTGCTGCTGGATGACGCAGCACTGCGAACCGAGTTGGCGCAGTGGCAGGAGAGTCTCGCCAGCCTGACCGATACATTGCCGGAGCAACCGGTGCCGGATCGGGTGTGGCAAGGCATCACCGCACGCATCGAGCCGCAAGTGCTGCACGTCCCGGGAAAACGCCCGTTCTGGAACTGGCTGCGGGTCACCGCCGCACTTTGCTCGATCGTGGTGCTGGTGTTCCTCGGCTCGCTGTACAACCGCGACGACGCCCGCTACCGCGCCACTCTGCTGAGCGCCGACGCGCAACCGGCGCTGAAGGTCGAGGCGCATGCGGATTATCTACAAGTCGAGCCGCTGACATTGGCCGCAGTCGGGCCAGATCGCAGTCTGGAATTGTGGGCGATCCCGGCTGATGGCAAGCCGATTTCGCTGGGGGTGATTCCTGCGGGAGGCAAAGGTAAGGTCGAGTTGAGCGCGGCGCAGAAAGCCTTGATCGGCCAGCCGATTGCGCTGGCGGTAAGTCTTGAACCGAAGGGTGGATCGCCGACCGGGCAGCCGACGGGGCCGGTCCTTTATCAAGGGGCGTTGGCCGCGCTGTGAATGAGATCGGGATCGGACAAGGCATGTTCTCTGCCCAAGAGTAATTGCCAACGCATCCTTTATTCCAAAACAGGCTTATTGACTGTCAGATCTGACAGTACCTTCAAAAACGAAAGTATCTGAACATGTGTCCTCCAACCCTGTAACGGAGTACGACCCATGCTCAAATATCTGATTGCCGGTTCAGTCATCGCCCTGACGCTCAGCAGCACTGTCTATGCAAATTGCCTGGAGGCCAAGTCATTCAAAAAACTGAGCGACGGTAAATTTGAAGCAACGAGTCCCTATGGCACGGTTGAAGTTGATGTTGATCCCGGCAGCGCCAGTGAAAGCGATGTCCAGGCACTCCCCTTCACAGCCGCACGAGCAAAAGAAACGACTACTAATGCGGCCAGAGTCATCTGCCAATACGAAAGCAAAGGATCGGAAATTGGAGCGTCACTGGTCTTGAAAAAAGGATCGCCGATCAATCTGACTGGACCAGACTGGAAAAACGATGAATGCGCAACGAAGGACGGTGACGTTCAAAAGTGCGCTTTCAACTAGTCGAACGTTTCGATGACAGCACAAGGCAATTTCACGAAAAAGGGCGACCTGACCGGCCGCCCTTTTTTCGTGGTTACAACTTACGCCGCACTGAACAACCGATGCGGATCAATCACAAACTTCTTCGGCACACCCGCATCGAACTCGCCGTAACCTTCCGGCGCCTGGTCGAGGCTGATGACTTGCACGCCGACCACTTCGGCGATGTTGATGCGGTCCCACATGATCGCTTGCATCAGTTGGCGGTTGTACTTCATTACCGGGGTCTGGCCGGTGTGGAAGCTGTGGGATTTGGCCCAGCCCAGACCGAAGCGGATGCTCAGGCTGCCCATTTTTGCGGCGGCGTCCACGGCACCCGGATCTTCGGTCACGTACAGGCCCGGAATACCGATCTTGCCCGCCACGCGCACCACGCCCATCAGCGAGTTGAGTACGGTGGCCGGGGCTTCGGATTTCACCCCGTCATGGCCGTGGCCGCGCGCTTCGAAGCCCACGCAGTCCACCGCGCAATCCACTTCCGGCTCGCCCAGCAGTGCGGCGATCTGTTCGTGCAGCGGCGTGTCCTTGGACAGGTCGACCACTTCAAAACCCTGGGCCTTGGCGTGCGCCAGGCGGATGGTGTTGACGTCGCCGATGATCACCACCGCTGCGCCCAGCAAACGCGCCGAGGCTGCAGCGGCCAGACCAACCGGGCCGGCGCCTGCGATGTACACGGTGCTGCCCGGGCCAACACCCGCCGTCACCGCGCCGTGATAGCCGGTAGGGAGGATGTCGGAGAGGCAGGTCAGGTCGCGGATTTTCTCCATGGCCTTGTCACGATCCGGCAGTTTCAGCAGGTTGAAGTCGGCGTACGGCACCAGCACGTATTCGGCCTGGCCGCCGGTCCAGTCGCCCATGTCGACGTAACCGTAAGCACCGCCGGCACGGGCCGGGTTGACGGTCAGGCAGACGCCGGTGTGTTGCTCCTTGCAGGAACGGCAGCGCCCGCAAGCCACGTTGAACGGTACGGAGACCAGGTCGCCGATCTTCAGGTTCTCGACGTCGGAACCCTTTTCGATCACTTCGCCGGTGATTTCGTGGCCCAGCACCAGACCGGTCTGCGCCGTGGTCCGGCCGCGCACCATGTGCTGGTCGGAGCCACAAATGTTGGTGGACACCACACGCAGAATCACCCCGTGCTCGATCTTCCTGCCGCGCGGATCCTGCATTTTCGGATAGTCGATTTTCTGTACTTCGACCTTGCCAGCGCCGAGATACACCACACCACGATTGCCAGACATGCTTTCACCTCGCTGTTGTTTTTATGGAACCGCGTTGCCCAGGCAGGCAGCGCGTTAAGTGCTCGGGTACAGATGCTGATTGTTGTGTTGCCTGTTATGGCCTCATCGCTGGCAAGCCAGCTCCCACAGGTTTCGGGTGGAACTCAAAAATTGTGTACGGCACAAATCCCTGTGGGAGCTGGCTTGCCAGCGATGGCGATCTAAAGAACCACGGTTCTGTTGGCGTTCAAAAACACCCTTCTTTCGATGTGATAACCCACGGCTCGGGCCAGGGTCAGGCCTTCGATATCCCGCCCCTTGGCAATCAGATCCTCCGGGTAATGACTGTGATCCACCGCCTCGACGCCCTGGGCGATGATCGGCCCTTCGTCGAGGTCGTTGTTGATGTAATGCGCCGTGGCGCCGACCAGCTTCACGCCCTTGTTGTAGGCCTGGTGATACGGCTTGGCGCCCTTGAACCCCGGCAGCAGCGAGTGATGAATGTTGATCGCCTTGCCATCGAGCTTGCGGCACAGCTCCGGCGACAGCACCTGCATATAGCGGGCGAGGATCACCAGTTCGGCGCCGGACGCTTCGATCACCTGCCACACCTGTCGCTCCTGCGCCGGCTTGTCGTTGGGGTCGAGGGGGAAATGGTAGTAGGGAATCTGGTGCCAGTCGGCCAGCGGCTTGAGGTCCGGGTGGTTGGAGACCACCGCCGCCACGTCCATCGACAACTGGCCGATGCGCTGGCGGTAAAGCAAATCGTTGAGGCAGTGATCGGCCTTGGAGACCATGATCACCACTTTCGGCCGGTAGTTCGGCGCGGTCAGTTCGAAGACCATGCCGAACGCCGCTCCACGCTCGGCGAGGCCGGCGCGGAAGGACTGCTCGTCGAAGCCGTCGGGCTGACGGAATTCCACGCGAATGAAGAAACGACCCGAGAGCCGGTCATCGAACGAGTGGTGCTCGGTGACGTAGCAACCCTGCTCGAACAGAAAACGCGTCACCGCGTCCACCGTGCCGAGCACGCTGGGGCAATCGGCGGTCAGAATCCATGTGTCTGGGGCGCGGCTCATGGTGCGGTGACTCCTGTTTCAACAGCTGTGAGCAGAGTGAACTCTGTGGCGAGTGAGTTCTGTGGCGAGGGAGCTTGCTCCCGCTGGGTTGCGAAGCGACCCCAAAATCAGCAACCGCGTTCTTCCAGAAAGAATGCGCTCGCAGGTTTTTGCGACTGCTTCGCAGCCGAGCGGGAGCAAGCTCCCTCGCCACAAGAAGCAATCGCGGCAACCACTAAGCGTTACGCCTGCACGCTCAGGCCGTACTCGGCCGACGCATCCTGCAACCACAACCACCAGTAATCCGAGAAGCTGCGGCGGATCAGCAGTTCCCAGGTGTCTTCGGCGGTGTGGCGAATCATCAGCTGCGACTTGGCGAACACCGTGCCCACCGCTTTGCCCACCGGGAAGTTGTTCGGGTGCACGTCGTAGCTGGTGGATTTCATCAGCACCTGACGCACGTTCGGCCCGCTCAGTTCGAGCACTTGCTGGCCGCCGCTGACGTTGACGATCGCGATGTGCAGATCGCCCAGCGCTTCGCGCAGCTTCTGCTCGGCGGCGAATTCTTCACCGCTTGGCACGATCAGCAGCCACTCGTCCGGGCCCATCCATTGCAGGCTGGTTTCGCCTTTGACGATCACGCTCAGGGCGCCGGGCAATTCGATGCCGAGGGCCTTGTGCACACCGGCAGCGAACGCGGCGTCATGGCCATCGCCACGAAGGGTCAGGTGACCGAGAAGTTTCTTTTCACGCACGATGACGCCGGCGTTCTTGCGACCCTTGCCGGCCAGGCTGGCGAGGTCGGCATGGTGCAGCGACGACTCGGCCTTGGCCCCGGTGGTCGGGCGTTGTTGGTACACATTGGCTGTGGTCATAAAGCACCTATCTCAATTCTGTTGGTCCGGTCCTTGTGGTGGCTGTACTGCCGCCTTCGCGAGCAAGCTCGCTCCCACAGTGGACTGATGCCTGACACAAATTCCATTAACAACCCGAAACCTGTGGGAGCGAGCTTGCTCGCGAAGGCGATATCCGCCACACCACAGGGTTCGAAGCCGTCAGATGTTCTGCCGATCCCCCTTCGGATCGAAGAACACCGAAGAGACAATCTCCGCCTCGATCACGCTGCCATCGGCCAGCGGTGCGAACACCCGCTCGCCCATGCGCTTGAGACCGCCCTTGACCACACCCATGGCAAACGAATAACCGAGGGAGTTGTGCGCGTAGCTGGAGGTCACGTGGCCGACCATGGTCATCGGGATCGCCTGCTTGGTGTTGAACACCAGTTGCGCACCTTCCGGCAGCCACACGTTCGGATCGATCGGCTTCAGGCCCACCAGTTGTTTACGCTGATCCTTCACGCAGTCTTCACGATTCATGCCGCGCTGGCCGATCCAAGAGAACGGTTTGGTGCGACCGACGCACCAGCCCATGTTCAGGTCGTCCGGGGTCATCGAGCCGTCGGTGTCCTGACCGACGATGATGAAACCCTTCTCCGCCCGCAGGACGTGCATGGTTTCAGTGCCGTACGGCGTCAGGTTGTACTGCTTGCCGGCCTCGACAATTTTCTCCAGCACGCCCATCGCGTAGTCGGCCTGCACGTTGACTTCGTACGACAGCTCACCGGTGAACGAGATGCGGAACACCCGCGCCGGCACACCGCCGACCAGACCTTCTTTCCAGGTCATGAACGGGAAGGCTTCGTTGCTCAGGTCGATGTCGGTCACGGCGCTGAGCAGCTTGCGGCTGTTCGGCCCGGACAGGGTCATGGTCGCCCAGTGGTCGGTGACCGAAGTGAAGTAGACCTTCATCTCTGGCCATTCGGTCTGGTGGTAGAGCTCCAGCCACTGCAGCACGCGGGCTGCGCCGCCGGTGGTGGTGGTCATGACGAAATGGTTGTCGGCCAGACACGCCGTCACCCCGTCGTCGAAGACCATGCCGTCCTCTTTGCACATCAGACCGTAACGGGCCTTACCCACGTCGAGCTTGGTCCAGGCGTTGGTGTATACGCGGTTGAGGAACTCGCGGGCATCCGGACCTTGAATGTCGATCTTACCCAGGGTCGAGGCGTCGAGCAGGCCGACGCTGTCGCGCACGGCTTTGCATTCGCGCTTCACCGCCGCATGCATGTCTTCACCGTTTTTCGGGAAGTACCATGGACGTTTCCACTGGCCGACATCTTCGAACTCGGCGCCGTTTTTCAGGTGCCATTGATGCAGAGCGGTGTAGCGCACCGGTTCGAAAATGTGCCCACAGTGACGACCCGCTACCGCGCCGAACGTTACCGGCGTGTAGTTGGGGCGGAACATCGTGGTGCCCATCTGCGGGATGGTCACATTCAGCGAACGCGCGGCAATCGCCAGACCATTGACGTTGCCGAGCTTGCCCTGATCGGTGCCGAAACCCAGCGCGGTGTAGCGTTTGACGTGTTCGACCGACTCGAAACCTTCGCGGGTCGCCAGTTCGATGGCGGCAGCGGTGACGTCGTTCTGCAGGTCGACGAATTGCTTCGGCGCCCGCGCAGTGCCCTTCTCGTGCGGCACCTGGAACAGCGCCAGGGTCGCTTCTTCAAGACGGCTCAGCGCTTTTGGCAGCGTGCCTTCGACCACCGCGAAACCGGCTTCACTGGCAGCGCGTGCGCCACCTTCGAAACCATCGGCCAGCGAATCTCCGAGGCCGTAAACGCCGTTGATGCCGCCGACGCACACACGCTTCTGCGGTGCTTCGCCCGGTACGAAACCGAGGATGTCTTCGCGCCAGATCGGCTTGCCACCGAGGTGCGAAGCCAGGTGCACCACCGGGCTGTAACCGCCGGAACTGGCGATCACGTCGCAGTCGAGCCATTCGCCCGGGCTGGTCACGGTGTGCGCTTTGACGTCAATCGCGGCGACGCGGGCAGCGGTGACGCGCTTGCTGCCACGGGCCTCGATCACGGCGCTGCCGGTGAGGATGCGAATGCCTTTGGCGCGGGCTTCTTCCACCAGCGCACCACGCGGATTGCTCCGTGCATCGGCGATGGCCACCACTTGCAGGCTGGCGTCGAGCCAGTCCAGCGCCACGCGATAGGCGTGATCGTTGTTGGTGGTCAGGACCAGTTTTTTGCCCGGTGCCACGCCGTAACGGCGCACGTAAGTCGAGACCGCACCGGCGAGCATGTTGCCCGGCACGTCGTTGTTGCCGTAGACCAATGGACGCTCGTGGGCGCCGGTCGCCAGCACCACACGCTTGGCGCGAACCCGGTGGATGCGCTGACGCACCTGACCGATAGGCGCGCGGTCACCGAGGTGATCGGTGAGGCGTTCGTGAATGGTCAGGAAGTTGTGGTCGTGGTAGCCGTTGACCGTGGCGCGCGGCAACAGCAACACGTCCGGGGTGTTTTTCAATTCAGCGATAACGCTGGCCACCCACTCCATCGCCGGTTTGCCGTCGAGGCTTTCGCGGGAATCGAGCAGGCTGCCGCCGAACTCTTCCTGCTCATCAGCGAGGATCACCCGCGCACCACTGCGCGCAGCCGCCAGGGCAGCGGCGAGACCGGCAGGGCCGGCGCCGACGATCAGCACGTCGCAGTGCTGGTTCATGTAGTCGTAGGTGTCCGGATCGACTTCGGTCGGCGAACGGCCCAGACCGGCAGCCTTGCGAATGTACTTCTCGTAGGTCATCCAGAACGATTGCGGGTACATGAAGGTTTTGTAGTAGAAACCCGGCGGCATCAGCTTGCCGCCGACCTTGCCGAGAATCCCCATCATGTCGTTATTGACGCTCGGCCAACCGTTGGTGCTGGTGGCGACCAGGCCTTGGTACAACGCCTGTTGCGTGGCGCGCACGTTGGGAATCTGCGTGGCTTCGGTGGCACCGATCTGCAGCACGGCGTTCGGCTCTTCGGCACCGGCGGCGAAGATCCCGCGTGGACGCGAATACTTGAAGCTGCGACCGATGATGTCGACGCCGTTGGCGATCAGTGCCGAGGCCAGCGAGTCGCCCTCGAAGCCTTTGTAGCTCTGACCGTTGAAGGTAAAGCTCAGCACTTTGTTGCGGTCGATCCGTCCACCGTTGGACAGGCGATTGGTCTGGCTCATACCTTCTCTCCCAGCGCCGTCGTGGCTGTTTTCGCCGTATCAGCCTTGTCGGTGAATTGCGGCTTGGTGCCGATCTTGTAGGTTTCGAGAATCTCGTAGGTCACGGTGTCGCGGGTGACGTTGAAGTACTGGCGGCAACCGGCGACGTGATCCCACAGTTCGTGGTGCAGACCACGCGGGTTGTCGCGGAAGAACATGTAGTCGCCCCACTCTTCATCGGTGCAGGCGGCAGGATCCAGCGGACGCGGAATGTGCGCCTGACCGGATGCGTGGAATTCCTCTTCGGAGCGCAGTTCGCCGCAGTGAGGACAGAAGATATGCAACATGGGAATTTCTCCTGTTAGTGGGCGACGGCAGCAGCGCCGTGTTCGTCGATGAGTGCGCCGTTGTGGAAACGGTCGATGGAAAACGGTGCAGCCAACGGGTGCATTTCACCCTTGGCCAGGCTTGCGGCAAACACGTTGCCCGAGCCAGGTGTGGCCTTGAAGCCGCCGGTGCCCCAACCGCAGTTGAAGAACATGTTCGGTACCGGGGTTTTCGAAATGATCGGGCAGGCGTCCGGGGTGGTGTCGACGATGCCGCCCCACTGGCGGTTCATGCGCACCCGCGACAGCACCGGGAACATCTCGACGATGGCCTGGATGGTGTGCTCGATCACCGGGTACGAACCGCGCTGGCCGTAGCCGTTGTAGCCGTCGATACCGGCGCCGATCACCAGGTCGCCCTTGTCGGACTGGCTGATGTAACCGTGCACGGCGTTGGACATGATCACGCTGTCGATAATCGGCTTGATCGGCTCGGACACCAGCGCCTGCAGCGGGTGGGATTCGATCGGCAGACGGAAACCGGCGAGCTTGGCCATGTGCCCGGAGTTACCGGCGGTGACCACACCGACACGCTTGGCGCCGATGAAACCCTTGTTGGTTTCAACGCCGATGCACACGCCGTTTTCCTTGCGGAAACCGATCACTTCGGTCTGCTGGATCAGATCCACGCCCAAGGCGTCGGCGGCACGGGCAAAGCCCCAGGCCACGGCGTCGTGACGAGCGACGCCACCACGACGCTGAACAGTCGCGCCCATCACCGGGTAGCGAGTGTTTTTCGAGCAGTCGAGGTACGGAATCTCGTCGGCCACTTGCTTGGCGTTGAGCAGTTCGCCGTCGACGCCGTTGAGGCGGTTGGCGCTGACCCGACGCTCGGAATCACGGATGTCCTGCAGGGTGTGGCACAGGTTGTAAACGCCACGCTGGGAGAACATCACGTTGTAGTTCAGGTCCTGCGACAGGCCTTCCCACAATTTCATCGCGTGTTCGTAGAGGTGCGCCGACTCGTCCCACAGGTAGTTGGAGCGCACGATGGTGGTGTTGCGCGCGGTGTTACCGCCGCCCAGCCAGCCCTTCTCGACCACGGCGACGTTGGTGATGCCGTGCTCTTTTGCCAAGTAGTAGGCGGTCGCCAGACCGTGCCCGCCACCGCCGACGATGACCACGTCGTAGACCTTCTTCGGCGTTGGCGTGCGCCACATGCGCTGCCAGTTCTCGTGGTGGCTGAGGGAGTGTTTGAAGAGGCCGAAGCCCGAATAGCGTTGCATAGTCATTTACTCCAAACCGCTCAGCGATAAACCGGGTAGTCGGCGCACAGTGCCGCGACGTTCTTGGCCACATTCGCTTCAACGTCGGCGTCACCGAGGTTGTCGAGGATGTCGCAGATCCAGCCGGCCAGCACTTCGCACTGGGCGACCTTGAAGCCGCGCGTGGTGACGGCCGGGGTGCCGATACGCAGGCCCGAGGTCACGAACGGCGACTGCGGGTCGTTCGGCACGGCGTTCTTGTTGACGGTGATGTGCGCACGGCCAAGGGCAGCGTCAGCATCTTTGCCGGTCAGGCCCTGACGGATCAGGCTGACCAGGAACAGGTGGTTGTCGGTGCCGCCGGACACTACATCGTAGCCACGTTTGATAAACACGCTGGCCATCGCCTGAGCGTTGTCGATCACTTGCTGCTGATAGGCCTTGAATCCTGGCTCCAGCGCCTCCTTGAAGCACACGGCTTTACCGGCGATGACGTGCATCAGCGGGCCGCCCTGGGCCCCGGGGAATACCGCGGCGTTGAGCTTCTTCTCGATCTCTTCGTTGGACTTGGCCAGGATCAGCCCGCCCCGCGGACCGCGCAGGGTTTTGTGGGTAGTGGTGGTGACCACATCGGCGTACGGCAGCGGGTTCGGGTACAGGCCAGCAGCGACCAGACCGGCGACGTGGGCCATGTCGACGAACAGCAGCGCACCGACCTTGTCGGCGATCTGGCGGAAACGCGGGAAGTCCAGCGTCTTCGAATAAGCAGAGAACCCGGCAACGATCATCTTCGGCTTGCACTCGACGGCCAGACGCTCGACTTCGTCGTAATCGATCAGCCCGGTGTCGGTGTTGATCCCGTACTGCACCGCGTTGTACAGCTTGCCCGAGGACGACACTTTGGCGCCGTGGGTCAGGTGACCGCCGTGGGCCAGGCTCATGCCGAGAATGGTGTCGCCCGGCTGGATCAGCGCCAGGTACACCGCGCTGTTGGCGGAGGAGCCGGAGTGCGGCTGAACGTTGGCGTAATCGGCGCCGAACAGTTGCTTGGCGCGCTCGATGGCCAGCGCTTCGACTTTATCCACATGCTCGCAGCCGCCGTAGTAACGCTTGCCCGGATAACCTTCGGCGTATTTGTTGGTCAGGCCGCTGCCTTGCGCTTGCATCACGCGTTTGCTGGTGTAGTTTTCCGACGCGATCAGCTCGATGTGATCTTCCTGACGTTGCTCCTCGGCATTCATCGCCGCCAGCAGTGCATCGTCGTAACCCTGGATCTGGTCTTGCTTGCTGAACATCGCGTCTCTCCCGGCGGCGTCGGTGCGCCATTTCGTCTTGGTCAGGCACGCGGCTTGCGGCGGTGCCCTTTGATGCGATGGTATGGCCGGCGCAGACAGCCCAGATGCCTGCGGACGCCACGCAAAGGTGCGTTTACGACATGGCTGGGAAAGCGCAGGCACACAATGCCCTCTGTGGCGAGGGAGCTTGCTCCCGCTCGGCGGCGCAGCCGCCGCAAAACCTCAGCATGCGGTGCGCCTGATAGACCTTATGTTGAGGATTTGGGGCTGCTGCGCAGCCCAGCGGGAGCAAGCTCCCTCGCCACAGGTGTCAGGCAAATACCGTGCGTAGCGTCAGGAGAATGAGGAAATGCAGGGGATAGAGTGCGTAAGCCCAGCGCTGCATCGGCGGTGGCTGGAGATGTCGCGCATGTCGCAACAAGAACAACCCAAGCGATGGCGCAACCAGACACGCCGCGATACCGAACACTGCAACGACATTGCCAAATTGCGCCGCCTCATACAGCACCTGCCACTGATTCGACGCCAGACAGACCAGCCCCGGCAGCAGACCCAAATACCAGGGGCGACGGATTACCCACAGCAGCGCCAGCGGCAGCAACACGCCAAACACGCCGAACATCAGCCACTGTGAAAACAGCGCCGCCAGCAGCAAGGCGCCTGCGCCCAAAAGCCGCGACAACAACGTGCGATCCTGCCAGCCCCGCGCCACCAGCAACCCCAGCGCCAGGGTGGGCAGCACGTTCAAGGTGTCGGGATCGGGAATGTACAAGCGGTAAGGAATCTCGCTGACCAGACTGAACAGCAACAACCAGCCCAGATAGCGCCACTCGGTCTTCTGCGCGCCGGCGCGGGCAAGATTCGCCGCCATCGCCAGACAGAACCACGGGAACGCCATGCGCCCCGGAACATACAGCCAATCGGCGCTGATCCCGACATATCGCAGGTGATCGAGCAGCATGCTCAGCAGCGCCAGCCACTTGAGCAGATCCAGCGCGCCGTCGCGTTTAGTCACGTGCATAATCGGGCAACAAACTGGTAATTTTCTGACAGCGACATCCCGTGTGCTCCCCGGAAGATCTTCGGTAAAGTGCGCATCATCATTGACCACGAGCCTTCACAAGAGTCTCGACCACGGAAGCCGGCCATGACCGACAAGAGCCAACAATTCGCCAGCGACAACTACTCCGGTATCTGCCCCGAAGCCTGGGCCGCCATGGAACAGGCCAACCACGGCCACCAGCGCGCCTACGGCGACGATGAATGGACCGCACGCGCGTCCGACCATTTCCGCCAACTGTTCGAAACCGACTGCGAAGTATTCTTCGCCTTCAACGGCACCGCCGCCAACTCGCTGGCGCTGTCGTCGCTGTGTCAGAGTTACCACAGCGTGATCTGCTCGGAAACCGCCCACGTCGAAACCGACGAATGCGGCGCGCCGGAATTTTTCTCCAACGGCTCGAAACTGCTGATCGCCGGCACTGAAAACGGCAAGATCACCCCGCAGTCGATCCGCGAAGTCGCGCTCAAGCGCCAGGACATCCACTACCCCAAACCGCGCGTGGTGACCCTGACCCAGGCCACCGAAGTCGGCAGCGTCTACACCCCGGAAGAAGTCCGCGCCATCAGCGCCACCTGCAAGGAAATGGGCCTGCACCTGCACATGGACGGCGCGCGTTTCTCCAACGCCTGCGCGTTCCTCGGCTGCTCGCCGGCCGATCTGACCTGGAAGGCCGGCGTCGACGTGCTGTGCTTCGGCGGCACCAAGAACGGCATGGCGGTGGGTGAAGCGATCCTGTTCTTCAACCACAAACTGGCTGAAGACTTCGATTACCGATGCAAACAGGCCGGGCAACTGGCGTCGAAAATGCGCTTTCTGTCGGCGCCGTGGGTCGGCATCCTCGAAAACGATGCGTGGCTCAAATACGCTCGCCATGCCAACCACTGCGCACAACTGCTGGCCGAGCTGGTCAGCGACATTCCGGGCGTCGAGCTAATGTTCCCGGTGCAGGCCAACGGCGTGTTCCTGCAACTCTCGGAACCGGCCATCGCCGCGCTGACCGCGAAGAACTGGCGCTTCTACACCTTCATCGGCAAGGGCGGCGCCCGCTTCATGTGCTCGTGGGACACCGAAGAAGAACGCGTGCGCGAACTGGCCCGCGACATCCGCGAAGTCATGTCCGCCTGATTTCTTGGCAAATGAACGCCTGGATAAGGGGATCTCCGGTAATGAGTTGATCCCCTGTGGCGAGGGAGCTTGCTCCCGCTGGGCTGCGTAGCAGCCCCAAAACCTGAGTAGGCGGTTCGTCAGACAAACCGCATTGCCTGGGTTTACGACTGCTGCGCAGCCGAGCGGGAGCAAGCTCCCTCGCCACAAGTTCACTTCGCCGCCCTTATCGCGACAGCTGCTTGGTCTACATTGTCTGTCGAGCCCTCCGCTCACATAACAATAAGCAGGAGCATCGGCATGTCGCTACAAGGCAAAACCCTGTTCATCACCGGCGCCAGCCGTGGCATCGGCCGTGAGATTGCGCTGCGTGCCGCGAAGGACGGGGCCAATATCGTGATTGCGGCCAAAAGCGCCGAAGCCCATCCGAAACTGGCCGGCACCATTCACAGCGTCGCCAAGGAAGTCGAGGCCGCTGGCGGCAAGGCATTGGCGCTGCAACTGGACGTGCGTGATGAAGAGGCGGTGCGCCGTGCGCTGGCCCAGGCCAACGAGCATTTCGGCGGCATTGATGCGCTGGTGAACAACGCCGGGGCGATCAAGCTCACTGGCGTGCAACACATCGAACTGAAGCGTTTCGACCTGATGCACCAGATCAACACCCGCGCGGTGTTGCTGTGCAGCCAGGCCGCCCTGCCCTATCTGAAGAAATCCGCCGGACATATCCTCAACCTGTCACCGCCGCTGAATCTGGCGAGCAAGTGGTTCGCCCAATACAGCCCCTACACCGTGACCAAGTACGGCATGAGCATGCTGACGGTGGGCATGAGCGAGGAGTTCGCCAGTTACGGGATCAGCGTCAATTCGCTGTGGCCGCAGACGATGATTGCCACGGCGGCGATCGAGTTTCAACTGGGCAGTCGCGAGTCGTTCAAGCATGCACGCACGCCGGCGATCATGGCGGATGCGGCGCATGTGATCTTGGATAGCCGCCAGCGGCAGATCACTGGACGGCTGCTGATCGACGAAGAAATTTTGCGTGAGCACGGCGTGACTGAATTTGATCACTACCGTTTCGAGCCGGACAGCGACGCCGCGCTGATGCCTGACCTGTTTATCGATTGAAGCGCATAACCCTGTGGGAGCGAGCTTGCTCGCGAAGTGGCCGTGTCAGACAGCACAGATGTTGAATGACACACCGCCTTCGCGAGCAAGCTCGCTCCCACAGGGGATTTGCATCGATCTTTAGAATTCGATTCTGACGTCGCCTTTAGGCACGCTGCAGCACGACAGGATAAACCCTTCCGCCTCGTCGTCCTCGGTAATCCCGCCGTTGTGCTCCATCTCCACCTCGCCCCCAAGCTTCATCACCTTGCACGTACCGCAGATCCCCATACCGCAAGCTTTCGGGATCATCAAACCAAGCTTGGCCGCCGCCGCGTGCACGGTCTCGCCCGGTGCCACGCGAATACTCTTGCCGGAGGCGGTGAACTCGACCTGATGCAGATCCGCCGCATCGATTTCCGGGGCCTCGGCAGCCTGCTCGGCCTGTTCCACCGCATCGGCACGGGCTTCCGGTGGCGTGGCGCCGAAGGATTCCTCGTGATAACGCGACATGTCGTAGCCGGCGGCTTCGAGCAGGCGCTTGACCGCAGTCATGTACGGCGTCGGGCCGCAGCAGAACACTTCGCGCTCGAGGAAGTCCGGCACCATCAGTTCGAGCATCTTGTGATTCAGATAGCCGCGATAACCGGCCCACGGCTCGCCCAGCCCGTGTTTCTCGCAGATCAGGTGCAGGCTGAAGTTGTCGATCCGCGACGCCATGTGTTCCAGCTCGCGGTGGTAAATGATGTCTTTCGGCGAGCGCGCGCTGTGGATAAAGGTCATGTCGACGTTGGCGTTGGTGTCGTAAAACCAGCGCGCCATCGACATGCACGGGGTGATCCCCACGCCACCGCTCAGATACAGGACTTTCGGGCTCGGGAAATCGATGGCATTGAACAGCCCGACCGGCCCGTGCACCGCCAGCTCCTGCCCTTCATGCAGGGTGTCGTGCAGCCAGTTGGAAACCTTGCCGCCCGGCACGCGCTTGATGGTCACAGAGAAGCTGTACGGTACCGACGGCGAACTGGAAATGGTGTACGAACGCATGATCGGCTGGCCGTCGATTTCCAGCTCCAGGGTCACGAATTGCCCGGGCTTGAAGAAGAACAGGATCGGCTGATCGGCCATGAAACAGAAGGTGCGCACGTCCCAGGTTTCCTGGATGACTTTGACGCAACGGACGATGTGTCGGCCATTGGCCCAGGTCTGGGTGGTGACCGGATTCAGGAAGCTGTTGGACATGCTGTTCTCCACGGCCGACTGTCGGCGTTCATGTGGCGATTCTGCGTATAGCGTGAACCGCCCGTTTACCTATCCGCGACATCGGCATACTTATCGCGACCAGCCCCCAACCACCGGGGGTTGCGCGTCGGGAACAGATTGCGCCATGTCGCCCATGGATAAGGTTCCGCCCAGCGCCGGCCCCACACTCGCCTCACACCAAGACGAATTCTTTACACCTTGCGTAGCAACCCTGATCAGCCACTTTCGCGGCCACGCAGATGGCCTTGAGGAATACATCGATGGACGTCACCGCAAAAATCAGCCTGGGCGATCCGCTGGAACCCGCACGCAAGGCCACCGCACAGATGCTGCAGGAGCGCGAGCGCACTTTCTCGCTGCCGCAGCCGTTTTACAGCGACGAGCGCCTGTTCGATATCGACATGCAGGAGATCTTCCAGAAAGAGTGGTTGATCGCCGGCATGACTTGCGAGATCCCGGCCAAGGGCAACTACCTGACCCTGCAGGTCGGCAAGAACCCGATCATCGTCATTCGTGGCGCCGACGGTGTGGTCCACGCGTTCCACAACGTCTGCCGCCACCGTGGCTCGCGCCTGTGCACCAGCGACAAGGGCAAGGTCGCCAAACTGGTCTGCCACTACCACCAGTGGACCTACGAACTGGACGGGCGCCTGCTGTTCGCCGGCACCGAGATGGGCGCCGACTTCGACATGAAGCAGTACGGCCTCAAACCGGTGAACGTGAAGACTGCCGGCGGCTACATCTTCATCAGCCTGGCGGAAAACCCGCCGGCCATCGATGACTTCCTGTCGACGCTCAACCACTACATGGAACCGTACGACATGGAGAACACCAAGGTGGCGATCACCACCACCTTGATGGAAAAGGCCAACTGGAAACTGGTGCTGGAAAACAACCGCGAGTGCTACCACTGCAACGCCTCGCACCCGGAACTGCTGAAAACCCTGCTGGAATGGGACGACGTCACCGACCCGCGTGCCGATCAGGCGTTCAAGGATCACGTCGCCGCGTCTGCTGCCGCGTGGGAAGCCGAGAAAATCCCTTACGCCCACGCCAGTTTCGGTCTGCGCAACCGCATCGTGCGCATGCCGCTGCTCAAGGGCACCGTGTCGATGACCCTGGACGGCAAACAGGGCTGCGCCAAGCTGATGGGCCGGATCAAGAACCCCGACCTTGGCTCGATGCGCATCCTGCACCTGCCGCACTCGTGGAACCACTGCATGGGCGACCACATCATCGTGTTCACCGTGTGGCCGATCAGCGCCCAGGAAACCATGGTCACCACCAAATGGCTGGTGCACAAGGACGCGGTCGAAGGCGTGGATTACGACGTCGACCGCATGCGCCAGGTGTGGGACGCGACCAACGACCAGGACCGGCGTCTGGCTGAAGAGAACCAGCGCGGGATCAACTCCAGCGCTTATCAGCCGGGGCCTTACTCCAAGACCTATGAGTTTGGTGTGGTCAATTTCGTGGACTGGTACAGCGAGCGGATGCTGAACAACCTTGGGGCCGAGCCTGCGCCGTATCTTAAAGGGGTGCCTGTCCAAGGCTAAAAGCAAAAGCTTCGCGAGCAAGCTCGCTCCCACAGGGACTGGCGGTGTACACAAATTCTGTTATCACCGCCGACCACTGTGGGAGCGAGCTTGCTCGCGAAGAGGCCTGCCCAGCCACCGCGTCACTTGGATGACCACCTCACCGATCCATCCTCCCCAATAAACTCCTCAAAAATATCCTCCCCCACCAGCCGGATTTTCGCGTAGCCATTCAACACCCGCAGCGGATAAGCCGGGTCATTGGCATCCTGAGTCTCCGACCACAACACCCGCGAATGCCCGTTCAGCTCGCTGGCATTGCCATAGGGAATCGCCCCGTGCCCGGCGCAGCGCGCATTCAAGCCGCCCTGTTTGGCGTAAACGATGCCGTTGTGCAGATGTCCCCAGTACCAATAATCCGGCTCGCGCCCCAGGGCATCGCACACCGGTTGATACAGCGCGGTCTGGTGATGCCCGGAAATATCGAAGCCCTGGTGATGACTGAGCACCATGATCTTTTTGCGTTTCGGCAGGGCTTTCATCCAGGTGATCTGCGGTTCGTTGAGCGTGCCGTCCATGTACAGGTTCATCGCGTCCGAGGCATACGCCGAATCCAGCCCGACCACCAGCCAGTCGTCGTTGATCAAGGCGAAATAACTGGTGCCCTGCTGCCCCGGAAAGCGCTTGGCCAGTTCCTTGAAATAGCCGTGGGCGCCGCTGTACATCTCGTGGTTGGAGTTGAGGGTGAACGAGCCGTGGCTGCCCATCGGCCAACCGGCCATGTCGACATCTTCCTGCGAGTGGCTGCCGGCGTAGTAGACATCGCCCAGATGGATGGTGAAATCCGCCTGCGCCAATTGCATCTGGTTGGCGACTGAAACCGCCGGCGCATGGCTGTCGAAGGGGCCGGTGCCCCAGTCGCCGGCAATCGCCAGGGTCACGTCGCGGTCCATCTGCACCACCGCCGGATCAGTGCCGAAGGTCGCATGATGACGCAGGTTCTCGATCCACTTGAGCAGCGCTTCGCTCCACAGCAGGTCGAGCAATTCCCACTTGCGACAGCCGAGCAGGCTGCCGTCCTGCAACACCCGGGTTGCCAGTTGATCGGGCGATTGCGGCAACGGTGTGGCATTGCCGATGCGCAGGATCGACAGGCCATGGGACAACTCCCACGGCACCGCCGGTTCGTCGCCGGGCAATTCACCGTTTTTCAGCACGTATTGCGCCTGATCGTGACCGCGCTGCAGCAGCTTGATGATCGCCTGAAACTCCTGCGGCTCCAGCTCGCTGATGAGCTTCATCCAGGCCATTTCCATGCGCGTGAACAGGCCGTGAATGCGCAGTTTGACCTTGTCGTACTCGTGTTCCCAATGACTGACCAGTGACATGGCGTAATCCTCTATCCGTAAGGGCTCACAGGGTTTTCATGAATTCGATCAACGCCCGCTTGTCGTCGTCCGACAGCGTCGTGCCATACAGGTGACCGCTGTTGTGGTTGCCCTCCAGTCGGGTGTCGTATTTGAAATCCGCCGAGGCCTTGGCCTGGGCGCCCGTGGTGACGAAACCGACGTTGACCGGGTCGTAGACGTCGGAGCCGGTGATGAACACCACCGGGCGTTTTTCCGGTGGTTGCAGCAGATCCCACAGGGTCGGCACCGAACCGTTGTGCAGGTACGGCGCGCGCAGCCAGATGCCGTCGGTCGGCGTGTTGCTGTAGCTCTGGGTCTTGCGATACGCGCCGAAGTCGAATGGCGGTTTCTTGAAGGTGTGGAACGCCGTCACCAGACCGGTGGTGAACGAATCCAGCCGATGTGGATCGGTGCCGAGCTGATCGATGTTGGTGGTCACTTGCCCGGTGTCGGCGCGTCCGAAGTCGTGGCAACCGGCGCAATTGGCCTCCCAGATCGGTTTGCCCTGGGCGACCTTGGCCTGATCCAGTGCCCACGGCCACGCCGGCGCCTTGTGCCCGAGCAGCCAGTTGGTCACTCGGTTGAAGCTCGGCGGCAGCACCGATTCCGGCGTCGCACCCACCGCCATTGCAGCGGCGTAGTTGCGTTCGTGGATCTTGTTGTTATTGCCGTCCCAATGCAGGTACATCGATTCCCGCGGCTTCTGGTTCCACACTTGCGGCAAGTCGACGGTGCCGATGGTCGAGTCATCCGGGAAGCCGAACACCACCATTTTCGTCGGGTTGAAGGTGTCGGTGCGGCCCGGGCCTTGTTGCGGACGCAGCTTCTGCCAGGCGTAGGCCTGTTTCTGTTTGAGCAAGGCGCTTTTCGCCATCGGGATAATCAGGTAGCGGTTGTAGAGCTTCTCGAAAAAGCCCAACTGAAACTTGCCGTTGATCGCCGCCATCACCGCGTCGGTGGTGAATTTCGGGTCGCTGGCACAATCGTAGGCGAACCACTGGAAGGCCTGCAGTTGCAGGGTGTTGGCCGGCGCGCTCGGCACGTTGACCGCGACGTCGCTGGCATTGGCCCGGTAGGAACCGGTGTGGCACAGCGCGCAGTTCGGTTCCACAGTCGGGTAGCCGATCTGTCGCTTGGCCATGCCGATCGGCAGGTCCTTGCCGTTCTCGTAGAGAAAACCGAAGACCTCCCAGCCGCCGGGTTTGGGCAGTTTTTCCGGGCACATCTGCGGCAGCACGGCGAACAGGTAATACGGGATCCGCGCTTCGATGCCCAGGCCGATGGCGGCGTATTTGTAGTGATCTTCGTCGGAGGCGTATTCCTGCTCCGGCACCACCCGCAGCATCTGATACCAGGTTTCGTAACCGATGAAACCCAACACCGCGACAACCACCAGCGTGCCGACCTTGAAGGCGTGACTCTGCCATTGCCGCGCCCAAGCCGCGCGCCACTCGCGCCAGCCATCACACAGCAGTGCCCAGGGCCGGTTCGCGGGCGTGGTGCCGAGGTACAGCAGAATGCCGAGAATCAGGAAGAAGCTCAGATCGCCCATCAGCATCGGCACGAACACCGAACCCTGAATGCTCGTATTGATCAGGTAAATCCAGAACACCACGGCGATCAGCCGCGTCAGCACGCACAGCCAGGAATGCACCACATAGCGCGGCGCGTTGAAGCCCGACGGCATGTAAAATACGCTGATGCCCACCAGCAGCATCCCGGCGTTTTCCAGCCATGGGTCGGAGAGTTGCGGCGGCAGCCCGACCACCGATGTCAGCAACCCCGGCGCGAACAGCGCGGGAATTGCGAACACCATGTTCATTGCAATGCCGATCCAGATGAAGCGTTGAAACCAGCGGATGTAAGTATCCATGTCATCCATTTCCTTCTGACCACCAACCAGCGATGTCCCCTGTGGTGAGGGGATTTATCCCCGATGGGGCGCGAAGCGGCCCCAAACCCTGCCAGCGCGATCTGTCAGGATCACCGCGCACTCAGGTTTTACGACTGCTGCGCAGCCGATCGGGGATAAATCCCCTCGCCACAGAGAATCTCCTCAACACAGAAATCAGTAATCGATCTCAGCCGAGGGCCGTTTTCTCCAGGTGCTCAAGGATGATCGGATACACATCCACCACCGCGTTCTTGCCGAACATGCAGTCGATGTGGCCGTAACCCGGCACTACGTGCCGGCTGTAGCGCTCCGGCCCGTGGACTTCGCAGACTCGCTGGTAGGTCTTCAGCGTGCTTTCCGGCAGGTAGCACTGGTTCTCCGCGCCGCTGATAAAGCAGATCGGCATCGTCAGCCGCTCGAAGTGCGGCATGTACACATCGTTGCCTTTGAAATCCACCAGATGCCCTTTGCGCACGATCAGCGCCAGGTGCTCGAAGGTCTCGATGTTCGACTCGCCGAACAGCTCGTGCAGGTTGTCGTGCAGGGTTTCGTTGAGGGTGTCGTGGCGATACAGCGAGGCGTACATGAAGGTGATGCGATGGCACACCGGGTTGGTGCAATAGCCTTGCGCCTCGATCCGCGCGTAACCGTTGAGGGCCTTGTCGTAGAGGCGGTTGAACCAGTTCTCCTTGCTGTCGGCGTAAGCCGTCATCGATTTGATACCGATCGCATCGAGCATCCCCGGCAGGTGCAGACCGGCCTTCAATCCAGTGGCCGTGGCGACCACCGTGTCAGCGGCAATCTGCGAGCAGACCACCGAGCGCACACCCTGCAGCCCTGCCAGCAACGACATGAAGAACGTGGTCGCGCCGTAGCAATGCACCACGCATTGCACGTCTTTGGCCTGGGTCTCTTGTTGAATCTGCGCGATGGCAGCCTTGAAGTCGTACTGGGCGATCTGGTCGCCATTCCATTCCTTCTTGCTCGCCGGCAGCAGAATGCTCACCCGGAAATCCAGCAGCCACACGTCGTAATCGTGCTTGCACAGGTACTCCAGCAGATTGGTCTGGATGGTGTCGGTGGAAAAGATATTCGAGCCGACGCCCAGGCCATGCACCAGCATCACCGGGCCTTTGCTGCCGGCCTGATAACGAGTCAGGCGCAGCTCGACGCCGTCCTCGGTGGGGAAGAAATGCACCGCCGGGGTCGGCGCATCCAGCGGCCGCTTCAGGCGTGGCGGCGCGTCGGGGTTGAAGTATTTGTCACCGGCGAATACCCCGCCGTAACTTTCCCAGAGAATCCCGGCGAAGAACTTGCCGAACCGCGCCAGGCCTTCGATGCGCTCCCGCTCGTTGCGCGCATTGAGCACTTTCATGGTGGTCATCTGCTTGGCGAAATCGGTCGGATGAATGTGCATCACCCCGGAGCCGATCACCTCGCCCGACTTGTCCGGCCCGCGATACAGCGTCACGTACAAAGTGCTGGTGTCGTGCCAGATGTTCAGCACGCCGTTGTCTTCCGGCACGGTTTTGAAGGCGCTGAAGAAATAGTCGTTGCCGTCCTCGGCGGTCAGTTTCATGTCGTATTTCATGTGCCGCGTATCGACCTGCTGCTCGAATTGCTCGAACAGGTTGAACACGCCGTTGCTGGCGGTCAGCGGTTGTGGCGAGAGTGCCGGGGCGTTCACGGTGCCGACGATGGTCGCGGCGTGTTCCGGTTCCTTGATCATCCGGTTCAGGTCGTTGGCGGTGATGGTCAGGGTAAAGTCGATTGGCGAGTTGTCCGCCTCGCCGCGTTTGGCCGCCGCCTCGTAGACTTTCAGATCGGTGCTTTGCGCGGCGGTGAAGGCGCGGGAGAAATAGCCCTTCATGGTCTCGGTGAACTGCACGCCGAGGGTCGGAGGCGCCACCTGTTTGCGTGGTGCCGAGGGCAACGTGTAGTCGATGTGCCAGCCACGGTCGGCGGCGAGCAGACCCATATTGCGCTCGCTCACGGCGGAGATGGTCAGCAGCGGATTGACCGCCAGTGAGGTCGGGATCACCGCGCCGTCGGTCACGTACAGACTCGCGTAGACATCGGTGCCGGTCGCGCCGCTGAACACCTGGCCTTTGTGATTGACCACGCCTTGCGCTGCGTCTTCGCCCATCACGCAACCGCCCAGCGGATGCACCGAGACGATGCTGTGCTTGAGCAGCCTGGTCCAGATCGGATTCTCGACCCAGACCCCGCCCAACGCCTTGGTGCTCTGGTACAGGCGTTCGTTGCCGAGCTTGAAGTTTTCCTGCTCGCCGACACCCGGCCAGTCGATGCGCAACTGATCCTTGTTGTCGAGAATCATCCGGCCCTGGCCGCTGTCGTGACTCATGATCAGGTAGGTCTGCATGTTGTGCAGCGCGCCGTAGTACGGGCCGCGCAGGAAACTTTCGGCTTCGCGTTCCTTGTAGCCGAGCTTGCCGCTGAAACTGTCGTCAGTGGCCACACCGATCATCTCGGCAAACCCGGCCATCGCCGGCACCATCGGCCGACCGAGGGCGCCGGGGATCGAGCCTTCCTCGATGACCATGCGGCTGCGCCAGTCACCTTCGGTGCGCATGTCGATGATCGAGGTGATGCACGGGCCGACCGGGTGCAGCTCCTTGGCCGAATGCGCACCGAAGCCGATGCCGTTGATGGTCTGCTCGCAGTTGTGGCCGAAACCGAGGATGTCACCGTTGCCGCTCATGTTCTCGCCGAGCTGGCCGGACATCACCAGGCCTTTGTCCCGCGAGCGAAGCAGAATCTCGGTGGAGCCGAGGGTGCCGGCAGAGACCACAACGATGTCGGCTTTCACGAACAGCGTCGGCGCGTCGAATTTCTCACGCCCGCTGTCCAGATACTGGAAGTGCACGATCCAGCCATCGCCGTCGCGCTCCAGATGCCGCACCTCGGCCTGGCAGAAAATCTCCGCGCCATGGTTCCAGGCGTCCGGCAGATAGTTCATCAGCGTGGTGTTCTTGGCCTTGTTGTTACAGCCCGAGACGCAGTCGCCGCACTGGTTGCACGGCAGTTGTTCGACGCCGACGTGGTTGAGGTTGTTCGGCAGCTTGTCGAAGGTCACGTTGATCGGTGGCTTGTAGAAATGCGCGCCCTGCTTGAGGTAGTCCGCCGACTTTTTGTTGGCGTCGAGCTTGGGCAGGTTCGGCGCGCTGTTCGGGTACGGATTGGGCTTGAGCATTTCCCGGGCGCGGGCGTAACCGTCCTTGAGCAGCGTATCGCGATGATCGCGTACCGCTTGCGGCCAGCGTGGATCCTCGAACACCCCGGGTTCCGGCTCCAGGGAAACGTTGGCGTTGATCAGTGATGTACCGCCGAGGCCGCAACCGACCACGACGTTCTGCTGGGCATTGACGTGCAGGTCGAACAGTCCGGTGCGCGAGCCGATATGGCCATCCGGGTCATGCACCTGCAGCTCTTCGGTAGCGGCGATCATGGTATTGGGGTATTCGCCGGGCTGGATTTCCCGACCGCGTTCGAGCAGGCACACACGTTTGCCCGCACGGGACAGGCGCGAGGCAGCAATGCCGCCGCCGTAGCCTGAGCCGATAACGATGACATCGTAGTGTTCCTTGATCTCGCTGATGGGCGTTGCGATCCGTGTCATGAGGTGCATCCTCTAATCAGGCAGATGGGGGCAACTCTGCGGTTGCCTGCAATCAATGGGCGAACGGGCACCTGGCCTCCGGGTCAGCCCGGCGACAGCACAGCGGTCTGGCAGGAAGACGCGCTACAGGCGCGCGCGCTGATTGGCTGCGCGACGAAGCGTGCGCTTGCGTGGAGTGGGTGGGGGGCGGTGCGAGAGGCTATCCATCATGCGTTCTCCCAGAACCAGATGTGGATAAGTGACGGCTGTCCTTGTGCCATTGCAGTGAAGACAGCAGGGGAATCGAAGTCAAGGCAGCGCCTTAGAACTGTATGAAATGTGATCAATTGCCGTTTGGACTAAGCCCGGTGGGGCCTGCAGGGTTTGGCGAACAAGTTATCCACATAGCCACCCACAGCAAATGGGGGTAACTGTGGATGGCCGGGAAAATAACCGGCTGCTTTATGAAGAAAAATCGTGACTTATCCAGAAGTACGGTTTGCGATACGCATTGGCTATTTTTTGATCACATCTTTGTAAGCCCCGGTTTTAATGGCCTGCAGCGGATGGCGAACACGTTATCCACAGAAGCGCCAACAGAGTTCGGGGGTAACTTTGGCCTTGCTGTGGAAAAGCATTGGAGGCTGTGTGAAATCGAAGTTTTTGCGGGAATTTCTTTTGGAAACTCTTGAGTTGACTGTTTTTTGATCAACCCTTTGAAAGCCACGTTTTGTACGGGCTTCAGCGGATAGCGAACATCTTATCCACAGAAGCGCCAACAGAGATTGGGGGCAACTTGCCAAGTTATCCTGCCGAAAAAGCCCTGAAAATCCGTGACTTAGGCTGGCTGTTTTTTGATCGGAGGGCTGTAGGGCTTGATTGGCGTGGGGTGCAGGGATGGGTGAACACGTTACCCACAGATCCGCCAACAGGGATTGTGGGTAACGTGCTCTCAAACCGTAGGTTATTCGCGGGCATCAGGCACGATGCATCAGATAGGCATCACCCGTCACCCGGATCATCGGGTGAGGCGTCACCTGACAGGTTTTGACGATGGCGAAACCATGCCTTTCATAAAACCTTCTTGCGCCGGTATTGGCGGCATAGTCGATCAGGCTCAAGCCATTGAGCGCCAAGCGCTTTGCACGCGCCTGAGCATACTCAAGAAACTGCACGCCCAAGCCCTGATTACGCCAGCCTTCATGCAGCGCCAGGCTGGAGATGTAGAGCGTGTCCGCAACCTCCATATCGGCGTAAGGCGCCAGCACCGGGTCGGTGGGGGGTGTCGGATCAGGATTTTCGCGTGTGACATAACTGTGCATCATTCCGATGACGCGGCCCTCGGCTTCGGCAATCAGACAGTTCTGCCAGGAAAAATCTACATCGTCGCGGGCATAACGCCGCTCGCCGACATCCAGCAATGGCTCGCCCGGCTCCGCCAATTGGCTCCAGATGTAATCGGAGGCGCCCTCCGAGGAGATCTGAAACAAACGCGCAATGTCGCGCGCATCCGTGCGCCGGGCAGGTCGAAACTCAACGGTCATTCACTTGACTCCTCGGGGGGTTGAGCGGGTGTTTTAACCTGTGGCTGACGCTGATCGCAAAGGAATGCGGGGGATTTTTCATGTCAACAAATGACAGCTTGCCGAACACACACTTGTGGGAGCGGGCTTGCTCGCGAAGAGGCCGTTTCAGTCAACATCAATGTCGCCTGACACACTGCTATCGCGAGCAAGCCCGCTCCCACAAGCGGATTGGAAGGGTGTCAGCGGACCACGCCTTCTTCGATCAGCAGTTTGAGGATGGCCTCGGCGCCGGCTTGTGGAGTGACGCCTTTAAGCACCTGCCCACCACCACCACTGGCCTTGGCCGTAGCTGCCTTCATCCGGTCAGCACCACTTTTGGCCTTGATCACTTTCAAGCGCTTCGGCCGTGGCTTGGCCGGCTGCAACGTGGCGACAGCCAGCAATTCATCGTCCAGCACTTCCACGTCTTCGGCATTCAGCTCACCGCGCCGCGCCGGCCCATAAGCACTCTGCCGAGGTTTCGGCGCAGCGTTATCCACAGTCGCCAGAAACGGCAGCTTCACCTTCAACCGGCGCCGCTGCCCGCGCGGCAACGCCTGCAGGACCAGCGCCGAACCGTCACTGATCGACTCGACCTGCGCCAGCCCGACCACCAACGGCCAGCCCAGACCTTCGGCCAGCAAAAACGGCAGCATCCCCGAGCCTTCACCGGTTTCTGCCTGGCTGCCGGTCAGCACGACTTGGGCACCGGCATCGCGCAAATAGGCGATCAGCGCTGGCAACGCATCCGCGCCTGCGGGCTGCTCCAGCACGTGCATCGCCTGCAGGCCCATGCCCAGATAAGCGCGCAGCGCCGGTTCCGCAACGTCCCCGGCATGCAGCACTTGCAGGTTATCCCCAGCCAGCTGCAGGCCCAGCTCCACGGCGCGGGCATCCTGCTCGGCGCGGCGAGGCCGGCCCGACGTGGGGTGGGCGCCGATTGAAACCAGACTGATGATCTTTGTGCTCATAACCCGTTCCTTAAGCCGCATCGCGCTTGGCTTCGTTGCGATAAGCCGCTACCGCCGCGATCAACGCCTGAAGAATTTCCGCGCTTTCGCCGATCACCGACAGGTCGGCACGCTTGATCATGTCGCAACCCGGATCGAGGTTGATCGCCACCACCTTGTCGCAGGCACCGATGCCTTGCAGGTGCTGGATCGCCCCGGAAATCCCCACGGCCACGTAAACCCGCGCGGTAACCCAGGTGCCGGACGCGCCGACCTGCCGATCACGCGCCATGAAGCCATCGTCCACCGCGACTCGCGAGGCGCCTTCGGTGGCGCCGAGCGCCGCAGCGGTCTGGTGGAACAGCACCCAGTCCTTGACCCCGTTGCCGCCGGAGAAAATGAACTCGGCTTCGGCCATCGGTATCGCCGCCGGGTCCACCGCCACCGCGCCAAGATCCTCGATCCGCGACAGGCTGCGCGCTACCGTTGTGGATAACTCCACTGGCAGGACTTCGTGACGGGTATCGCTGACCGGTTCGGCGCATTCGGCTGCGGCGAGAATCAAGCGTGCGACCGGTCGCGCCAGATCTTGCAGGCCTGCGCCTGCGCGACCGATGCATTCCTGATCCTTGACCTGCCAGACCCGTGTCGCTGGGCGTTCGCCGATTGCCGCAGCAAAGCGCCGACCGAGTTCGCCGCCACCGCTGCGACTGTCCGACAGCAACCAATGACGTGGACTGAACTGGTTATCCACAGCACGCAAACCTTGCACGCGTTGCTCCGGTGCGTAACCGCTGAATTCTTCGCCTTCGAGCACTAGCAAGCGATCCACGCCTGCAGTGGCGAAAGCGTTTTCCTTATGTTCGCCAAACACCACCGCCAATACCGCACCGTCCTTGCCCGCGAGCTGATGCGCGAGGCCAAGCAAGTCGCGGTCGTGGCTGCTCAGGCGGCCGCCGACCATGTCTGGCACCACGCTGATGTAGAACGCCGGGGCCGGTACCTGATGCAGCGGCAATTGCACTTCCACAGCAGCCGAACGTTTGACCGCCCCGCCCTGCTGCGCGCCGCTGCGATCGATACGCTTGATGCCGTTGGGGCCGACAAAGCCGATGCCGTGCGGATTCTTGCGGATGACGCCATTGGGGCCCATCCAGCTGTGTTGCGCCGGTTGCATCGCCGCGTGCAGCGGGTGCAAGCGGTTACGCGCAATCCATTCGGCGCGCGGGTCGCGGCGGATAATGTCGCTCATCAATGGGCCTCCGCAGGTTCACGTTTGGCCGGGGCGGCTGGCTTGTTCGGCGCGGCGTCTTCGAGCAGCGCGTCGGCCACCAGTTCGGCGATGTCCTTGATCAGCGGACGCGGTTCGACCACGCCCTCGAGCATCGCCGTGCACTGTGGACAACCTACTGCCACCAGCTCGGCGCCAGTCTCGCGGATGTCGTCCATGCGCATGTCGGGAATCCGCTGCTTGCCGGGAATGTCGGTGATCGGCGCGCCGCCACCGCCGCCGCAGCAGCGTGAGCGGAAGCCGGAACGTTGCATCTCTTTGACCTCGATACCGAGGGCGCGCAGCACTTCGCGCGGTGCCTCGTACTCGCCGTTGTAGCGACCGAGGTAGCACGGGTCGTGGTAGGTCACGCTGTTGCCTTTGTGCTGACCGAGGTTCAGCGCACCGGCCTGAATGATTTCCGCCATGTAGGTGCTGTGGTGCTGCACCAGGTAGTTGCCGTCGAACGCGCCGTACTCGTTTTTCAGCACATGGAAGCTGTGCGGATCGCAGGTGACGATGCGGTTGAAGCTGTATTTGGCCAGGGTCTGGATATTGCGTTTGGCGAGCAGCTGGAAGGTCGCTTCGTCGCCTAAACGCCGGGCCACGTCACCGCTGTCACGTTCTTCGAGGCCGAGTACGGCGAAGTCGATTTTCGCGGCCTTCAGCACTTTGACGAACGCGCGCAGGGTGCGCTGGTTGCGCATGTCGAAGGCGCCGTCGCCGACCCAGAACAGCACGTCGGTGGACTTCTTCTCGCTGAGCAGATTGAGGTTCAGATCCGCCGCCCAGTTCATCCGCCCGCCCGGAGCGAAACCGCCGGGGTTATCGGTAGCGATGAGGTTTTCCAGAACTTCGGCACCCTTGTTCGGGGTCGCGCCTTTTTCCAGGGTCAGGTGGCGGCGCATATCGACGATGGCGTCGACGTGCTCGATCATCATCGGGCATTCCTCGACGCAGGCGCGACAAGTGGTGCACGACCACAGGGTTTCGGCATCGACCAGACCGTTGACGATCGGTTGATGCGGATTGCCGCTGTGCTCACCAATGGGCTTGCCGGGATACGGGCTACCGGCAAACTTCGCATCAGTGCCACCAGCGAGACCGACGACCATGTCCTGAATCAGCTTCTTCGGGTTCAGCGGCTGGCCGGCAGCGAAGGCCGGGCACGCTGCTTCGCACTTGCCACACTGCACGCAGGCGTCAAAACCGAGCAACTGGTTCCAGGTGAAATCCTTGGGCTTTTCCACGCCGAGCGGCGCGCTTGGATCATTCAGATCCAGCGGTTTCAAACCGGTGGAACGACCGCCGCCAAAGCGTTCGGCGCGGCGGTGCCAGGCCAGGTGCAGGGCACCGGCGAAGGCATGCTTCATCGGCCCGCCCCAGGTCATGCCGAAGAACAGTTCCGACACGCCCCACAAAACGCCGAGCCCGAGAATCGCTGCCAGCAGCCAGCCGCCGAAGTTCTCCGGGAGGATTCCGGCCACCGGCAGGGTCACCAGGAAGAACGAGGCCGAGAACGCCAGCAGGCTTTTCGGCAGGCGCATCCACGGGCCTTTCGACAACCGTGCCGGAGGGTTGAGCCGGCGCCGGTAAACGAAGAGCGCGCCGACGAACATCACCGCCGTCATCAACAGCAGCGCATAGCCGAGGATGCGGTTATGCAGGCCGAAACCGTGCACCAGAATCGCCAGCACGATCGACGCCACCGCACCACCGGCCGTGGCGACATGGGTGTTGGCGATGTATTTGTCCCGCGCCACCACGTGGTGCAAGTCGACCATGTAACGCTTGGGCATGGCGAACAGGCCGCCGATCAGATCGACCTTCGAGGCCCGGCCCCGACGCCACATGGCCACCCGCCGCAACGCACCCAGCACCGCAAGGGCCAGGGCTGCGAACAACAGGATTGGAAGAAGGGTGTTCAACATGGTGAAGCTCCCACCGGTACAGCCTGGAGAAACACGTTCGGCGTGTTCCTGTGGGAGCGAGCTTGCTCGCGAAGGCGGACTGACATTCAACATCGATGTCGACTGATCCACCGCTTTCGCGAGCGAGCTCGCTCCCACGGGGTTGTGTGCAAGCCTTTAGAAGTCTTTACACAGTCTGAGTGCGTCATAGATCGCAGCATGGGTATTGCGCTGCGCCACGCAGTCGCCGATGCGGAACAGCAAGTAGCCATCACCGGTGCTGCTCAGCGAAGGTTGCGGCTGGATCGCGAACAGCGCTTCCACGTCGATCTGGCCCTTGTTGCGCGAACCCTCTTTGAGCGCGTAGTAGATTTCCTCGTCCGGACGCACGCCGTTTTCCACCACCACCTGATCGACCACCCGCTCCTCTTTAGCGCCGGTGTATTCGTTCTCCAGCACCGCAACGAGCTTGTCGCCTTCGCGGTAGACCTTCTCCAGCATCATGTCGCCGGTCATGATCACTTCTTTGGGGTACATGCTGCGGTAGTAGGTCGGGAATGAGGTGCCGCCAATGGCCACACCCGGCTTGATGTCGTCGGTGACAATCTCGACCTGGCTGCCCTTGTCGGCGAGGAAGTCGGCCACCGACATCCCGGTGAACTCGCAAATGGTGTCGTAGACCAGCACGTTCTTGCCCGGCGCCACCTTGCCGTCGAGCACGTCCCAGCTGCTGACCACCAGCCCTTCGGCAGCGCCCCAGTGTTCGTTCTGCTCAAGGAATGGATGCCCACCGACCGCCAGCACCACCACGTCCGGACGCAAGTCCATGATGGTGTCGGCATCTGCCGCAGTGCCCAGACGCAGGTCGACTTTCAGCCGCGCCAGTTCCAGCTGGAACCAGCGGGTGATGCCGGCGATCTGGTCACGTTGCGGCGCTTTCGACGCGGTAGTGATCTGCCCGCCGATGAATTCTTTCTTCTCGAACAGGGTCACGTCGTGGCCACGCTCGGCAGAGACGCGTGCTGCTTCCATCCCGGCCGGGCCGGCACCAACGATCACCACTTTGCGTTTGACGCCTGTGGACTTCTCGATGATGTGCGGCACGCCCATGTATTCACGGGAGGTCGCGGCGTTCTGGATGCACAGCACGTCCAGACCTTGATACTGACGATCGATGCAGTAGTTGGCGCCGACGCACTGCTTGATCTGGTCGATCTGGCCCATTTTGATCTTGGCGATCAGGTGCGGGTCGGCGATGTGCGCGCGGGTCATGCCGACCATGTCGACGTAACCGCCTTCAAGAATGCGCGTGGCCTGGTTCGGATCCTTGATGTTCTGCGCGTGCAGCACCGGCACCTTGACCACTTCCTTGATCCCGGCGGCCAGATGCAGGAACGGCTCCGGTGGATAACTCATGTTCGGAATCACGTTGGCCAGGGTGTTGTGGGTGTCACAACCCGAGCCGACCACGCCGATGAAATCGAGCATGCCAGTGTCGTCGTAATACTTGGCGATCTGCTTCATGTCTTCGTGAGACAAACCGTCCGGATGGAACTCGTCACCGCAGATGCGCATGCCCACGCAGAAGTCGTCACCGACCTCGGCGCGCACGGCTTTCAGCACTTCCAGGCCGAACTTCATCCGGCCTTCGAAGCTGCCACCCCATTCATCGGTACGCTTGTTGACGCGCGGGCTCCAGAACTGGTCGATCATGTGCTGGTGCACGGCCGACAGCTCGACGCCGTCCAGACCACCGGCCTTGGCGCGGCGCGCGGCTTGCGCGTAGTTGCCGATCACCCGCCAGATTTCTTCCGGCTCGATGGTTTTGCAGGTGGCGCGGTGTACCGGTTCACGGATGCCCGACGGCGACATCAGGGTCGGCCAGTGGAAACCATCCCAACGGGAGCGACGGCCCATGTGGGTAATCTGGATCATGATCTTGGCGCCGTGCTTGTGCATGGCGTCGGCCAGGTTCTGGAAGTGCGGAATGATCCGGTCGGTGGACAGGTTCACCGAACTCCACCATTGCTGCGGACTGTCGATGGCGACCACGGACGAGCCGCCGCAGATCGCCAGGCCGATCCCGCCCTTGGCTTTCTCTTCGTAGTATTTGACGTAGCGCTCGGTGGTCATGCCGCCGTCAGTCGCGTAGACCTCGGCGTGCGCGGTGCTGAGCACACGGTTGCGGATGGTCAGTTTGCCGATCTGGATCGGCTGGAACATTGCTTCGAAAGCCATGGCGGGTTCCTCGACTTACAACGGCTTGACGGTGAACAGGCCGTCGTCGTGGCCTTCTTCGGAGCCACCGTAGACTTGCTCGGCAACCGTACGAATCTTGCTGCCGCGAGCGGCGAGGATCTGGTCCATGGCGCCGGCAAACCAGCCGGTGAACATGTAGTCGACCTTGCGCCCGACCTTGCCGTACACGTAGACGAACGCGGAGTGTTCGAGCTTGACGCTGGCGGTGCCTTTGTCGAGATCGATGTCCTGAATCTTGAACAGGCCCCAGCCGCGTTGCGACAGGCGCTTCATGTAGTGCTCGAACACCGCGACGCCTTCCAGGCCGTGGCATTCGGCTTCTTTTTCACACCAGTGCCAAGCGGACTTGTAGCCGGCCTTGTAGAGGATTTCGGCATAGGCGTCGGCGCCCAGCACTTCCTCGATACCCATGTGGTTGTTGACGAAGAAATGACGCGGCACGTAGAGCATCGGCAGGGCGTCGGAGGTCCAGACACCGGTTTCGCTGTCGACTTCGATTGGCAATTGCGGGGCGATCTTGGCCATGGAAACTTAACTCCAGAAAATTCGTGGTTGGTGCCGAGCAAAGCTTTTGCTCTGCTCTTATAAACAAGCCGTATGAATGACTTTGGAGCCGTAGCGAGCACGTCGAGAGCAAGGACCGGAGCGACAAGCGAGACAGTACGGGACGTACGGCGAGTTTGGCGCGAGGACCTGACGCAGCTATCGGCGAGCGGAGTAGGCTCCAGAGTTATTCATTCGCCCCAGACGTCTTTCAGGACGTTCACCCAGTTCTCGCCCATGATCTTGCGCACCACGCGCTCGGAGTGGCCGCGCTTGAGCAGGGTTTCGGTCAGGTTCGGGAACTCGCCGACCGTGCGGATGCCCAGCGGGTTGATGATCTTGCCGAAGCTGGTCAGACGACGGGCGTAGCCCTTGTCGTGGGTCAGGTATTCAAAGAAGTCCTGGCCGTGACCCTGGGTGAAGTCGGTGCCGATGCCGATGGCGTCTTCGCCGACGATGTTCATGGTGTATTCGATGGCTTCGGCGTAATCGTCGATGGTCGAGTCGATGCCCTTGGCGAGGAATGGCGCGAACATGGTCACGCCGACAAAACCGCCGTGGTCGGCAATGAACTTCAGTTCAGCATCGGACTTGTTGCGCGGGTGCTCTTTCAGACCCGACGGCAGGCAGTGGGAATAGCAGACCGGCTTTTTCGATTCGAGAATGACTTCTTCGGACGTCTTGGAACCGACGTGGGACAGGTCGCACATGACGCCGACGCGGTTCATCTCGGCGACGATTTCGCGGCCGAAGCCCGACAGGCCGCCGTCACGTTCGTAGCAACCGGTGCCGACCAGATTCTGGGTGTTGTAGCACATCTGCACGATGCCGACGCCGAGCTGCTTGAACACCTCGACATAGCCGATCTGGTCTTCAAACGCGTGGGCATTCTGGAAGCCGAAGAGGATGCCGGTCTTGCCCTGCTCCTTGGCGCGACGGATGTCGGCGGTGGTGCGCACCGGCATCACCAGGTCGCTGTTTTCGCGGATCAGCTTCTGGCTGGCGGCAATATTGTTCACGGTCGCCTGAAAGCCTTCCCACACCGACACGGTGCAGTTGGCCGCCGTCAGACCGCCCTTGCGCATGTCTTCGAACAGCTCGCGGTTCCATTTGGCAATGATCAGACCGTCGATAACGATGCTGTCGGCGTGTAATTCGGCTGGGCTCATCAGGCGTCCCCTTATTGGCGATTCATGCGCCGAATCGTCTGCCGGCGCTTTGGGGCCAGCATATGCCTCGGTGCCGGGGCGACCGGGTGCAAAAACGACAGGGGAATTGCCGAAAGCGTCAATCCGCGACAAAGGGTCGCCAGGCGCCCCGATCAGCTACCTGTTCAAGCCCGCCAGCTTGAGCCAGAATCTGGCGCATCTTGGATACACCACTGGATTAGAGCGGCGACAACCATGAAATCGATCTTCCTGGCTTTGGCACTGATTGCGACCGGCGTACACGCCGCCGAAGACACCGACAACAACCCGTGCGACGCGGTGGAAAACGACGTCCAGACCCTGGAATGCTCGACCTACAGCCGCAGCACCGCCGAGGACCTGCTCAAGGACAACTACGCCAGCCTCAACGAACGCATGCAGGCCACCTACGGCAAAAACGCCGCGCAACTGGCGGACATCACCGCCAAACTCAAAACCGCCCAGCAACAATGGCTTAAAACCCGCGACGCCGATTGCGCCGTGGAAGCCTTCCCCGCCACCGATGGCAGCAAGGCGTTCAAGATTGCTCAGAATGACTGTGTGGCACGGATGAGTGACGAACGGTCGGAGTTTCTGGAGTCGATTGGGCAGGAGTGATTCGGGAAGTTCGGCAACATGCCGACAAACGTTGTTGATTGGCCGACTGGAAAATATAAGTAAAGATTCGAAAATCTTATAAAAGACTTATATTTCCGGTGCCATGACTCAATCTGTCGACATCCAAATCATCAACGATGCCGAAGGCAACCCTGCCTTCGTAGTCATTCCCTACGCTCAATACGTTGCGCAGAAATTGCAGCCCGATCTGATCCCGCATGAGGTGGTCAGTCGCATGGTCGACGGGGCGACGCCGATCCGTGCCTGGCGCGAACACCTGAATCTGACTCAGGAAGAAGTGGCGAAACGTCTGGGAATTTCCCAGCCGGCGTTCGCTCAACAGGAAACAGTAGCGAAGCCACGCAAGGCAACCCGCGAGAAAATTGCTGCGGCGTTCAGTATCACCGCCAATCAGCTTGAGCTGTAAGCTGCCCTCTTCATTCAAAGGAATTCCCATGAACATCTGCGGCATCGAAATCAAAGGCAGCGAAGCGATCATCGCCGTGGCCTCCCTTGACGGGGCAGCGCTGAGCCATGTGGCGCTCAACACCAAGAAAATCGCCCTCGACGATGATGACGAAGCGGCCAACGTCAAACGCTTCGCGGCGCAGGTCGCTTCGTTTGTGCGCGAGCATTCCATTGACCGGATTGCGATCAAGAAGCGCAGCAAGAAGGGCGAGTTTGCCGGTGGGCCGACCACGTTCAAGATCGAGGGTGTGTTTCAGTTGCTGGATGGGTGCGAGGTAACGCTATTGTCGCCGCAGACGATCAATGCGCAGGCCAAGAAGCACAACTTTGAGCTGCCGGGGACGTTGAACAAGTATCAGCATGAGGCTTACAAGGCGGCGTGTTCGGCGTTGGTGAAGAAGTAAGTTCAAAAGATCGCAGCCTTCGGCAGCTCCTACATTGGAATGCATTTCCTGTAGGAGCTGCCGAAGGCTGCGATCTTTTGATTTCAGGCCTGGGCAGTACGCCGGTCTTCGCGGGGGCAGCGGGCGAAGCGTGCGCGGTAGCTGCGGGTGAAATACGACGGTGATTCAAAGCCGCAGGCGATGCTGACTTCCAGCACGCTCATATCGGTCTGGCGCAGCAACTGTCGGGCCTTTTCCAACCTCAAGCGCAGGTAGAAATTGCTCGGCGTGTCATTCAGATGCAGCCGAAACAAGCGCTCCAGCTGTCGCCGCGTCACCTTGATCGATTCCGCCAGTTGCAGCGTGGTCAGCGGTGGTTCGCTGTGTTGTTCCATCTCGCCAATCACTTGCACCAGTTTCTTGTTGCTGATGCCGTAGCGCGTGGCGACTTCCATACGCTGGTGGTCCTTGCGCGGTCGGATCCGCCCCAATACGAATTGCTCGCTGACCTGAATCGCCAGTTGCGGACCATGGACCTGGGCGATCAGGTCGAGCATCAAATCGATGGATGCCGTGCCACCCGCCGAGGTGATGCGCCGCCGGTCGATCTCGAACAGTTCCTGGGTCACGCTGAGCTGTGGATAAGATTCCTTGAACGCGTCGATGGCCTCCCAGTGCAGGGTCAGGCGATGGCCGTCGAGCAGGCCGGCTTCGGCGAGGACGAAACTGCCGGTGTCGATGGCGCCGAGGGTTACGCCTTCGTTGTCCAGCCGGCGCAGCCAGTGCTCAAGAGTCGGCGTGGCGAACTTCAGCGGTTCAAATCCGGCCACCACCAGCAACGTCGCGCCTTTCTTCAGCGGCTCCAGCGCCGCGTCGGCGTTGACCGACATGCCATTGCTCGCCAGCACCGCCCCGCCATCGGCGCTGAGCACGTGCCAGCGGTACAGCTCGCCGCGAAAACGGTTGGCCACCCGCAACGGTTCGATCGCGGAGATGAAGCCGATGGCGGAAAACCCCGGCATCAGCAGAAAGTAGAAATCCTGGGACATGTGCGCACTCGGTTAGCGGGTAGCGTGGATCGTTGATACGCCGTTTGGCGGCGGCGTTCAAGCGCGCAGGTCGCTACAGTGCAAATGCCAGTCGCCGCAGTGCGCTTTCACGGGGCCGTTGCTGCGTAACTTTGCATCACCGGCACGCCAGATGCCGGAACTCACAATAACGACCTGCCGAGGAACCCGACATGAAACGACTGATCAGCAGCTGTGTTCTTGCACTCAGCGGTACCGCCTTCTTGAGCGCCAGCGTCATGGCGGCCGAACCCGCCTCGTGCCAGAACGTGCGCATGGGCGTGGTCAACTGGACCGACGTGATCGCCACCAGTGCCATGACCCAAGTGCTGCTCGATGGCCTCGGCTACAACACCAAACAGACCAGCGCGTCCCAGCAAATCATCTTCGCCGGGATCCGCGATCAGCGTTTGGACCTGTTCCTCGGTTACTGGAACCCGCTGATGACCCAGACCATCACCCCGTTCGTCGACGCCAATCAGGTCAAGGTCCTGCCGGCGCCAAGCTTGAAGGACGCCCGCGCCACCCTCGCGGTGCCGACCTATCTGGCGGACAAGGGCCTGAAAACCTTCGCCGACATCGCCAAATTCGAGAAGGAACTGGGCGGCAAGATCTACGGCATCGAGCCGGGTTCGGGCGCCAACACGCAGATCAAGGCGATGATCGCCAAGAACCAGTTCGGCCTCGGCAAATTCCAGCTGGTCGAGTCCAGCGAAGCCGGAATGCTCGCCGCCGTTGACCGCGCCGTACGCCGCAAGGAGGCCGTGGTGTTCTTCGGCTGGGCGCCGCACCCGATGAACGTCAACGTTAAGATGACTTACCTCACTGGCAGCGAAGACGCCCTCGGCCCGAACGAAGGGATGGCCACGGTGTGGACGGTCACCGCGCCGAAATACGCCGAGCAGTGCCCGAACGTCGGCCGCCTGCTGAGCAACCTGACATTCACCGCCGAAGACGAGAGCCGGATGATGCAACCGCTGCTCGACCACAAGGATGCCTTCGAGTCGGCCAAACAGTGGCTCAAGGATCACCCCGAAGACAAGCAGCGCTGGCTTGACGGTGTGACCACTTTCGACGGCAAACCGGCCGCTGAAAACCTGCAACTGACCAGTAAATAACCCAAGTCCGAACACACGCTTCGCAGCCCCGAAAAGGGCTGCGGACAGACCCATCACGCCTGAAGGAAACCGCACCATGAACCACGACGTCATCATCACCTGCGCACTCACCGGTGCTGGCGACACGACCGCCAAAAGCCCCCACGTGCCGGTCACCCCAAAACAGATCGCCGCGGCTGCAGTAGAAGCGGCCAAGGCCGGCGCCACCGTCGTCCATTGCCATGTGCGCGACCCGCAGACCGGCAAATTCAGCCGCGACGTGGCGCTGTACCGCGAAGTGATGGAGCGCATCCGCGAGGCGGATGTCGACATCATCGTCAACCTCACCGCCGGCATGGGCGGCGACCTGGAGATCGGTGCCGGCGAGCACCCGATGGAGTTCGGCCCGAACACCGACCTGGTCGGCCCGCTGACTCGTTTGGCCCACGTTGAAGAACTGCTGCCGGAAATCTGCACCCTCGATTGCGGCACGCTGAACTTCGGCGACGGCGACACCATTTACGTCTCGACCCCGGCGCAACTGCGCGCCGGCGCCAAGCGCATCACCGAGCTGGGGGTGAAGGCCGAACTGGAAATTTTCGACACCGGCCACCTGTGGTTCGCCAAGCAGATGATCAAGGAAGGTTTGCTCGACAACCCGCTGTTCCAGCTGTGCCTGGGCATCCCGTGGGGCGCGCCGGCCGATACCACCACCATGAAAGCCATGGTCGACAACCTGCCCGCCGATGCGGTGTGGGCCGGGTTCGGCATCGGCCGCATGCAGATGCCGATGGCCGCGCAAGCGGTACTGCTCGGCGGCAACGTGCGGGTCGGCCTGGAAGACAACCTGTGGCTGGACAAGGGTGTGCTGGCGACCAACGGCCAACTGGTCGAACGCGCCACCGAGATCCTCAGCCGCCTCGGCGCCCGGGTGCTGACCCCGGCTGAAGGCCGCAAGAAGATGGGCCTGACCCAGCGCGGCTAGTCAAACTCACACCAAAACCATGTGGGAGCGAGCTTGCTCGCGAATGCGGTGGCTCTGCTGATGAACATGCTGCGGATGTACTGCCCCCTTCGCGAGCAAGCTCGCTCCCACAGTTGATCGCCGAACTATTCAGGAAATCACCATGAGCTTTATCACCGACATCAAAACCTTCGCCGCCCTCGGCAGCGGTGTCATCGGCAGCGGCTGGGTCGCGCGAGCCCTCGCCCATGGCCTCGACGTGGTGGCCTGGGACCCGGCGCCCGGCGCCGAAGCTGCGCTGCGCAAACGCGTGGCGAATGCCTGGGGCGCGCTGGAGAAAAACGGTCTGGCGCCCGGTGCTTCGCAGGATCGTCTGCGTTTTGTCGCAACCATCGAGGAGTGCGTACGCGATGCCGATTTCATTCAGGAAAGTGCCCCGGAACGCCTCGAGCTGAAACTCGATCTGCACAGCAAAATCAGCGCAGCAGCCAAGCCCAATGCGCTGATCGGATCCAGCACTTCCGGCCTGTTGCCGAGCGAGTTCTACGAGAGCTCGACCCACCCTGAACGCTGCGTGGTCGGTCACCCGTTCAACCCGGTCTACCTGCTGCCGCTGGTGGAAGTGGTCGGCGGCAAGAACACCGCGCCCGAGGCCGTGCAAGCGGCGATGAAAGTCTACGAATCCCTCGGCATGCGCCCGCTGCATGTGCGCAAGGAAGTGCCGGGATTCATCGCTGACCGTCTGCTCGAAGCGCTGTGGCGCGAGGCGCTGCACCTGGTCAACGACGGCGTGGCGACCACTGGCGAGATCGACGACGCGATCCGTTTTGGCGCCGGGCTGCGCTGGTCGTTCATGGGCACGTTCCTGACCTATACGCTGGCCGGCGGTGACGCGGGGATGCGTCACTTCATGTCGCAGTTCGGCCCAGCGTTGCAGTTGCCGTGGACTTATCTGCCGGCACCGGAACTGACCGACAAGCTGATCGACGATGTGGTCGATGGCACCAGCGATCAGCTCGGTCGCCACAGCATTTCGGCGCTGGAGCGCTATCGTGATGACTGCCTGCTGGCGGTGCTGGAGGCGGTGAAGACCACCAAGGAAAAGCACGGGATGAGTTTCAGCGAGTAATCGCCTTCCCCTGTGGCGAGGGAGCTTGCTCCCGCTCGGCCGCGAAGCGGTCGTAAAACCAGCGAATGCTGTCTGACCGACGCACCGCGATCAGAGGTTTCAGGGCTGCTGCGCAGCCCAGCGGGAGCAAGCTCCCTCGCCACAATGTGCATTACGCCAGCGATCTATGGAGTTCAACCATGCCCACCCTCACCACCTACCAAACCCGCATCATCCTCGACTGGGTCGACTACAACGGCCACCTGCGCGACGCCTTCTACCTGCTGATTTTCAGTTACGCCACCGACGCGCTGATGGACCGTCTCGGCATGGACAGCAACAACCGCGAAGCCAGCGGCCACTCGTTGTTCACCCTCGAACTGCATCTGAATTATCTGCACGAAGTGAAGCTCGACGCCGAGGTCGAGGTGCGCACGCAGATCATCGGTCACGACAGCAAACGCCTGCACCTCTATCACAGCCTGCACCTCGCTGGCGACGACAAGGAACTGGCCGGTAACGAGCAGATGCTGTTGCACGTCGATCTCGCCGGCCCACGTTCCGCGCCGTTCACCCCGGACACCTTGAGCCGCCTGCAAGCCATCGCCGCCGAGCAAGTCGATCTGCCCGTCCCGGCTTACATCGGCCGCGTCATCGCTCTGCCACCCGCCCGTTAATCCCTCCCACGCAAGGAGCCGCCATGCACACTGCTGCTGTTGCCGATTTCCGTACTTATCCGTTGATCAGCGCGCTGAGCGGCGTGCAGAACCTGGCGGATCGCGTTTCACTTGCCTGGGCCGACGGCCGCGTCAGCCCGTTCCATCACGTCTGGTTGCGAGATAACTGCCCGTGCGAACAGTGCGTCTACAACGTCACCCGCGAACAGGTATTCGAGATCGTCGATGCTGCGCCGGATCTCGTCCCCGCCAACGCGCACATCGACAGCGACGGCTGTCTGCAGATCGACTGGCAGGACGGCCATCGCAGTCGCTTCGATCCGGGCTGGCTGCGCGCGCACGCCTATGACGACGAGTCCCGCGCCGAACGTCTGGCGGCCAAACCCAAGGCTTACCTGTGGCGCAGCGATTTGCAGCTACCGGTATTCGAATATTCAGCGCTGATGAACGACAACAACGCGCTGCTGCAATGGCTGATCGCGGTGCGCGACATCGGCCTGACGCAAGTACGCGGCGTGCCCACCGAACCCGGTTCACTGAAGCTGATCGCCCAGCGCATTTCGTTCATCCGCGAGAGCAACTTCGGCGTGCTGTTCAACGTGCAGTCCAAAGCCGATGCCGACAGCAACGCCTACACCGCTTTCAACCTGCCGCTGCACACCGACTTGCCGACTCGCGAGCTGCAACCGGGGCTGCAATTTCTGCATTGCCTGGTGAATGATGCCGAGGGTGGCGAGAGCATTTTTGTCGACGGTTTTGCGATTGCCGATGCGTTGCGTCAGGAGGCGCCGGAGTTGTTTCAGGCGCTGTGCGAAATCCCCGTGGAGTTTCGCAACAAGGACCGCCACAGCGACTATCGCTGCCTGGCGCCGATCATTGCGCTGGATGCGCTGGGCCGGGTTGCGGAGGTGCGCATGGCGAACTTTCTGCGCGGCGCATTCGATACGTCGGTGGAGCAGATGCCGCTGCTGTATCGCGCCTATCGGCGCTTGATTGCGATGACCCGCGAGCCACGGTTTAGGCTGATGCAGCGGCTCAATCCGGGTGAGCTGTGGTGCTTCGATAACCGCCGTACACTGCATGCGCGCAATGCGTTCGACCCGGCCACCGGGGCGCGGCATTTCCAGGGCTGCTACATCGATCGGGATGAGTTGTTGTCGCGGATTCTGGTGTTGCAAAGGTAAACCGCGTCATCGTTCTTCGCGGGCAAGCCCGCTCCCACAGGGTTCGGCGTCGATGACAAATAAGTGACCAGACCCAAAACCTGTGGGAGCTGGCTTGCCAGCGATGGCGTCAGCAAAAAAACAACTCGGACTTCTCTTATTCACAGACCAAAAAAAGCCCCGATACAAGCCGTGACAGGATCGGGGCAGAGGGTACTGTTGAGGAGCTGCCAGTCGAGGGTGACCAAACCGTCGTGTAGCAAGCTGGGTCCAGTGTGCCCACTCCCCCGGGCGGTCAGTTAGCCGAAAACGACCTGTTCATAGCCGTCGCAGCCACTGCGACAAATCGCCCTTGCCGTGCCTCCACATGCCCACCAGAATCGAGTCACGACCTCCGTTGCCGAAGAAGGAAGCGCGCCATGATGTATGCCGATTTGATCGATCAGGAAGACTTGTTGGGCCAGCTCAAGGCATTGGGTTTTCAAGTGCCGAGCGGTTCGACCGCCGAGCAGGCCTGTGAGTGTGCGGTGCGTGGTCTGGACAATGTTCGCGCGTTTGAATTGCGCAAGATGGTCAAGGACATGTACACCAGCGGCGCCAGTATCCAGCCTGCAGTGCGCCAGGCGATCGACAAGCAGTTGTTGCCGGCGTTGGCGGATTACCAGCAAAGCCATAGCGCCTGACAAGTAACTGTGGCGAGGGAGCTTGCTCCCGCTGGGCCGCGAAGCGGCCCCAAACCGGCAGATGCTCTATTCCAGATAAAACGCATTCGCAGGTTTAACGAGCGCTTCGCGCCCGAGCGAGAGCAAGCTCCCTCGCCACAAAAACGGTCCGGTCTACAGCCTTACGCTGGCAAACGTCGACTCATTACGCGCCTGACTCAACGCCGACATCGGCCCCGACAGTGGCGACATCACGATCGCCTGCGGCAGCGGCAGCATCGCCACTTGCTGGGTGGTGTTGGAGCCTACGCGCTCGTCACGCGGCGGAATGCCGAAGTATTCTCGGTAGCACTTGGAGAAGTGCGGCGTCGAGACGAAACCACACACCGACGCGACTTCGATGATCGACATCGGCGTTTGCTTGAGCAACTGCCGCGCGCGGATCAGGCGCAGCTTCAAGTAGTAGCGCGACGGCGAGCAGTGCAGGTATTTCTGGAACAGCCGCTCCAGCTGTCGACGCGACACGGCGACGTACACCGCCAGTTCGTCGAGGTCGATCGGCTCTTCCAGATTGGCTTCCATTAGCGCGACGATTTCCTGCAGCTTCGGCTGGTTGGTGCCGAGCATATGCTTGAGCGGCACACGCTGATGATCCTGCTCGTTGCGGATGCGTTCGTAGACGAACATTTCCGAGATCGCGGCGGACAGCTCACGGCCGTGATCGCGACTGATCAGGTGCAGCATCATGTCCAGTGGCGCGGTGCCGCCGGAGCTGGTGAAACGGTTACGGTCGAGGGTGAACAGGCGAGTGCTCATGGCCACGCGCGGAAACGCTTCCTGCATCGCTGCCAGACATTCCCAGTGCACGCTGCAATCGAAACCGTCGAGCAGACCGGCACAAGCCAAAGCCCAACTGCCGGTGCACACCGCACCGAGACGCTTGGACTGACGCGCCTGGCTTTGCAGCCATGACACGTGTTCACGGGTCACGGTGCGTTGAATACCAATACCGCCGCAGACGATCACGGTGTCCAGGGGCGGGGCTTTGTGCATGGAGGCGTCGGGGGTGATTTGCAGACCGTCACTGGCCCACACCTGGCCGCCATCGACGGTGAGGGTGCTCCAGCGATACAGCTCACGACCGGACAATTGGTTGGCCATGCGCAGGGGTTCGACTGCGGAGGCCAGAGAAATCAGCGTGAAATTGTCCAGCAGCAGAAAGCCGATGGATTGAGGCGCACGGTTCTGGGGTTGGGCCCCGGAGTTGAACGACGTCATCGCGGTATCTCCTCACACAAAGCGGGTGATGGCCTCAGGCGGAGGCTCTTGTTATTGCCGGCGTTCTCGCGTGGGAGACGGGCTTTGTTATGACAGAGCAATTGCCATGCCTAAAATTGAATGGCTGTTCAATAACTCCTGAAAACGACGTCGCGACGTGTCTATTCAAGACGTCGGACACAGGGTGTTTCGAAGTGCCATCAGCGGCGTCGAGAGCCCTGCCCCGCTGCCTGTGAGCAGATCGGTAGCACTTGTGGGAACAGGCTTGCGCGGGGTTGTTTCAGAGTGTCACCGCAAGCACGGGTGACGGACGGTAAGCAGCGCGAAGGATGCGCTGTGGGTGGGAAAGGCTCTTATCTGATTGCGACGCGCTAAAAGGTGGCGCCTGCGGTTATGTGTGTTCCGTTAGCGAGCAGTTTTGACTGGTCTGACGCATTCGCGAGCAAGCTCGCTCCCACATTTGGAATGCGTTCACCTGTGGGAGCGAGCTTGCTCGCGAAGAATTCAACTCGGTCTTGCTGATTCAGCACTCTACGGCGCTAACCGCCAGACCACCCCGTGAGGTCTCTTTATATTTGTCATGCATGTCCGCGCCGGTATCGCGCATGGTACGGATCACCCGGTCCAGCGAGATGAAGTGCTGACCATCGCCACGCAGGGCCATCTGCGCCGCGTTGATCGCCTTCACCGCGGCAATCGCATTGCGTTCGATGCACGGCACCTGCACCAGGCCGCCGACCGGATCGCAGGTCAGACCAAGGTTATGTTCCAGGCCGATTTCCGCCGCGTTGCACAATTGCTCAGGCGTCGCGCCGAGGATCTCCGCCAGTCCCGCCGCCGCCATCGCGCAGGCCGAACCCACTTCGCCCTGGCAGCCGACTTCGGCACCGGAGATCGAGGCGTTCTTCTTGCACAGAATGCCCACCGCCGCCGCGCCCAGAAAGTAGTCGACCACGTTGGCGTCGGTGACCGCTTCGCTGAACTTCATAAAGTAGTGCAACACCGCCGGGATGATCCCCGCCGCGCCATTGGTCGGTGCCGTGACCATGCGCCCGCCCGCGGCGTTTTCTTCATTGACCGCGAGAGCAAACAGGTTGACCCACTCCATGGCACTGAGGGTCGAGCCGATCACGTTGGGCTTGTTCAACTCCTGCAGGCTGCGATGCAATTTCGCCGCGCGCCGGCGCACATTCAAACCTCCGGGGAGGATGCCTTCGTGCTTGAGGCCCTGCTCGACGCAATCCTGCATCGCCCGCCACAGCTTCATCAGCCCGGCACGGATTTCCTCTTCGCTGCGCCAGACCTTTTCGTTGGCCATCATCAGTTCGGCGACGCGCAGGTTGTTCTTTTGGCACAGCTGCAGCAGTTCCACCGCGCTGGAAAAGTCATAAGGCAATTCGGTGCGATCCAGATCGACCACCCCGCTGGATGCCTGCGCCTGATCCACCACAAAACCGCCACCGACCGAATAGTAGGTGTCGCGATGAATCTCCCCATGATCGCCTTCGGCAACCAGGGTCATGGCGTTGGGATGGAACGGCAGGTTTTCGTCGATCAGGCGCATGTCGCGAGCCCAGACAAACGGCACCGACAGACGACCATCCAATAACAGCGTGTGAGTTTCACGCAGCGCCTGAATGCGCGGGCCGATCTGCGACGGGTCGATTGCGTCCGGCCACTCGCCCATCAAGCCCATGATCACTGCGTTGTCGCTGCCGTGGCCGATACCGGTAGCCGACAGCGAGCCGAACAGTTGCACTTCTATACGCCGTACCTGTTCGAGCAGGTGCCGGTCGCGCAGCGCTTCGACAAACAGGGCGGCGGCGCGCATCGGGCCGACGGTGTGGGAACTGGATGGGCCGATGCCGATTTTGAACAGGTCGAAAACGCTGATAGCCATTGCTGCAGAGCTCCTGAGGATGCCGTTCCCGGGCGTTAAGCGCCCGCTGGCGGAGCTGCTACGCTCAAGCTGCGATCCGCCGGAATGCCCGCATCATCAGGCTTTTGTCAGGTCGCTCGGCGTCTGACACCGACGCACTCATGCCCACCAACGCCGTGCCGGTTTCCTCCCGTGTTTTCGCCGTTTTTATGCGGTTCAGATGGCCAAACGGGGCAGAAAAAAGCTGTAAACGACGTCACTGACACTGGATGCGACCATCCCTGTACTGGATACGACCCACCCTGTAGGCGTCAGATTTTCACTGGTACATGATCGTTATGACTCGATTGCAAGGCGCCGTGGTAGAGCTGTCTCCAGAACGCCATCCAACCGCAACCTATAAGTGCGGTGGTCCACAGTCGGAACACTGCCAAAAAAAACACCAAGGAGTCCATCCATGAAAGGTTCCCCGTCGTTGTTGTTGGCCGCCATGCTGAGTCTGCCGTTACTGGCTCAAGCCGCAGAACCGGCGCAGTGCAGTACCGTGAATTTCTCCGATGTCGGCTGGACCGACATCACCGCCACCACCGCCACCACTTCGGTGGTGCTCGACGCCCTCGGCTACAAGACCAAGACCACCATGATTTCCGTGCCCGTGACCTACAAGTCGCTGGCCGACGGCAAGAACATGGACGTGTTCCTCGGCAACTGGATGCCGACCATGGAAAACGACATCAAGGCCTACCGCGATGCCGGCACCGTGGAAACCGTGCGCACCAACCTCAAGGGCGCCAAGTACACCCTCGCCGTGCCGCAAGCCTTGTATGACAAGGGTCTGCATGACTTCGCCGACATCGCCAAATTCAAGAAGGAACTCGACGGCAAGATCTACGGCATCGAGCCTGGCAACGACGGCAACCGCCTGATCCAGAGCATGATCGACAAGAACGCCTTCGGTCTGAAGGACGCCGGTTTCAAGGTCGTCGAATCGTCCGAAGCGGGCATGCTCTCGCAGGTTGATCGCGCGCAGAAACGCGACACCGCCGTGGTCTTCCTCGGCTGGGCGCCGCACCCGATGAACAAGCGCTTCAAGATCCAATACCTGACCGGCGGCGATGACTTCTTCGGCCCTGATTTCGGCGCTGCAACCGTGGCGACCAACACCCGCAAGGGCTACTCCACCGAATGCAGCAACGTCGGCCAGTTGCTGAAAAACCTGGAGTTCAACGTCGACATGGAAAGCGAGCTGATGGGCAACATCCTCGACGACAAGATGAAGCCTGAAGCGGCCGCCAAGGCCTGGCTGAAAAAGAATCCACAGGTGCTCGATACCTGGCTCGCTGGCGTGACCACCATTGACGGTAAACCTGGCCTGGAAGCCGTGAAAGCCAAGCTCGCACAGTAATTGCCTTACGCCGGGCGAGTTCGCTCGCCCGGGCTGTTTATTCCTTGCATGCGGACGTTCACTACCATGCTGATTGATCAGAAAATCCCTTTAGGCCAGTACATCGCGGGCTTCGTCGAATGGTTGACGCAACACGGCGCCAGCACCTTCGACGCAATCGCCGTGACACTGGAAACGATGATCCACGGCGTGACGTTTGCGCTGACCTGGTTCAATCCCTTTGTCTTGATCGGCCTCATCGCCCTGCTCGCGCATTTCATCCAGCGCAAATGGGGGCTGACTGTTTTTGTGATTGCCTCGTTCCTGCTGATCCTCAATCTGGGGTACTGGCAGGAAACCATGGAAACCCTCGCCCAGGTCATGTTCGCGACCCTGGTCTGCGTGGTCATCGGCGTGCCGTTGGGCATCGTCGCCGCGCACAAGCCGATGTTCTACACTTTGATGAGGCCGGTACTCGATCTGATGCAGACCGTACCGACCTTCGTTTACCTCATTCCTACCCTGACCCTCTTCGGGCTGGGTGTGGTGCCGGGCCTGATCTCCACGGTGGTGTTCGCCATCGCTGCGCCGATCCGCCTGACCTACCTGGGCATCCGCGATGTCCCGCAAGAACTGATGGACGCCGGCAAAGCCTTCGGCTGCTCGCGTCGCCAATTGCTCTCACGGATCGAACTGCCTCACGCCATGCCGAGCATCGCTGCCGGCATCACCCAGTGCATCATGCTGTCGCTGTCGATGGTGGTGATCGCGGCACTGGTAGGCGCCGACGGACTCGGCAAACCGGTGGTCAACGCACTGAACACTGCTGATATCGCCCTGGGCTTCGAAGCGGGCCTGGCGATCGTACTGCTGGCGATCATGCTCGACCGTATCTGCAAACAACCCGACGCCAAAGTAGGGGGTGACGCATGAGCATAATTCGCTTCGATAACGTTGACGTGATCTTCACCAAGGATCCGCGCGAAGCACTGAAACTTCTCGATCAAGGTTTGACCCGCAGCGAGATCCTGAAAAAAACCGGGCAGATCGTCGGCGTGGAAAAGGCCAGTCTGGACATCAACAAGGGCGAGATCTGCGTACTGATGGGCCTGTCCGGCTCCGGCAAGTCGAGCCTGCTGCGCTGCATCAACGGCCTCAACACCGTGAGTCGCGGCAAGCTGTTCGTCGAGCACGAAGGCAAGCAGATCGATATCGCTTCCTGCACCCCGGCCGAACTGAAAATGATGCGCACCAAACGCATCGCCATGGTGTTCCAGAAGTTCGCCCTGATGCCGTGGCTGACGGTGCGCGAGAACATCAGTTTCGGTCTGGAAATGCAGGGCCGACCGGAAAAGGAACGACGCAAGCTGGTCGACGACAAGCTCGAACTGGTGGGCCTGACCCAATGGCGCAACAAGAAGCCCGATGAACTCTCCGGCGGCATGCAGCAGCGGGTCGGTCTGGCCCGGGCACTGGCGATGGACGCCGACATTCTGTTGATGGACGAACCGTTCTCGGCACTCGACCCGCTGATCCGTCAGGGTCTGCAGGATGAACTGCTGGAACTGCAACGCAAGCTGAGCAAGACCATCGTGTTCGTGAGTCACGACCTCGACGAAGCGCTGAAACTGGGCAGCCGCATCGCAATCATGAAGGACGGCCGGATCATCCAGTACAGCGTGCCGGAAGAGATCGTGCTCAACCCCGCGGACGACTATGTGCGCACTTTCGTGGCCCACACCAACCCGCTCAACGTCCTGTGCGGGCGCAGCCTGATGCGCACGCTGGACAACTGCAAACGCATCAACGGTTCGGTGTGCCTCGATCCGGGTGGCGATTCGTGGCTGGACCTGGCCGAAGGCAACACCATCAAAGGCGCACGGCAGAACGGTTCGGTACTGAACCTGCAGAACTGGGCACCGGGGCAAGCGGTGGAAGCCCTTGAGCGCAAGCCGACCCTGGTGGACTCGAACATCGGCATGCGCGACGCGCTGCAGATTCGCTACCAGACCGGCAACAAACTGGTGCTGCACGACAACAACCATGTGGTGGGGATTCTTGGCGACAGCGAGCTGTATCACGCGTTGCTGGGCAAGAACCTGGGGTAAGCAGCCCGGACACAAAAACGCCGCGAGAGGATCGCGCGTTTTTGTTGGTACAGAAATTGACATGAGACATGGACAACTGTGGCGAGGGAGCTTGCTCCCGCTTGAGTGCGCAGCACTCACAAATTCCTGGGGTCGCTTCGCAACCCAGCGGGAGCAAGCTCCCTCGCCACAACAGCTTCACCATTAACTCAAGGTTTAGCTGTACACCCGGCCAAGGAGTTGCCGATGGCTTTCAAACTGATCGAGCACATCGCGTGTGATCTGATCCTGCGTGAAGCCCATCAGGTCGTAGTCCTGGCTGCCGTTGTGCAGATACACCTCGGCGCGGTAGTAACGCTGGCGCGCTTCATCGGACTGGGCCGATTCGGTCGGGGTCGCCAGGTAGCCGTCCAGGCTCACTTCATAGACGAAAGGGTTGCCCTCTTCCATCTCGACGCGCACGCCCATACAGCGCTTGGATTTGCCCAGCAGCGTCTGCACTTCCAGGCCCTGTGCCCGCAGTTGCGCTGCAGCGTCGTCCAGTGCCGGCGTCACGTGTTTGTCCATGAAGCGCTGCACCACCGATTGGCTCGGTTGCAGATCCAGCTGCGTCAGACGCTCGCTGAAACCACGACGACCGCGCTCAGCCAGTTGCGCCTGCTCCTGTTCGATCTGCACGTCCTGACGCATCGCCTTGTGCAGGCCGAACATGAAGCAGATCAACACCACCGAGAACGGCAGACCGGCCAGCACCACCATGGTTTGCATGGCTTCGAAGTTACCAGCGAACAGCAGACCGATGGTCACCAGCGTGATCACCACCGACCAGAAGATCCGCAGCCAGTGCGGCGCATCTTCATCAACGTTACCGCCCTTGCAGGACAGATTCGCCATCATCACCGCGCCGGAGTCGGCCGGGGTCAGGAACAGCACGAAACCAACAAAGATCGACACCCCGATAACGACTTTCGACGCCGGGTAGTGTTCCAGCAACTGGTAGATCGCCATCGACGGCTGTTCCAGCGCCGTCTTGCCGAGCTCCACCGCGCCCTGGTTCATCACCAGATCCAGTGCCGAGTTACCGAAGATCGACAGCCATGCCAGGGTGAAGCCCAGCGGAATCAGCAGTACGCCAGCGACCAGTTCACGCACGGTACGACCACGGGAAATACGCGCGATGAACATGCCTACGAATGGCGCCCAGGAAATCCACCACGCCCAGTAGAACAGGGTCCACAGGCCCAGCCAGCGGTCGGACTTGGCGCTGTCGCCCTCATAGACGTACAGGTCGAAGGTCTTCAGCACCACGCCGTTGAGGTAGTCGCCGATGTTCTGCACGAAGCCGTTGAGCAAGTGCAAAGTCGGGCCGAACAGCAGAACGAAAATCAGCAGACCGCTGAACAGCACGATGTTCAGGTTGGACAGACGACGAATGCCGTTTTCCACACCCGACACGGCAGCGATGGTCGCCACGGTGCTCATCACGATGATCACGATCAGCAGATTGGTGTTGCTGTGTTCCATGCCGAACAGGTTTTCCAGGCCCGAGGACACCTGCAACGAGCCGATCCCCAGGTTGGTCACCAAACCCAGCAGGGTCACGAACATGCCGAAGCCGTCCACCGCATGACCGGCCGCACCTTTGACCCAACGCTCGCCGACCAGTGGGTACAGCGCCGAACGCAGTGCCAATGGCTGGTTATGACGGTAGGCAAAGTACGCCACGGCCAGACCGACCAGTGCGTAGATCGCCCAGCCGTGCAGGCCCCAGTGCAGGAAAGTCAGTTGCACCGCCTGACGCGCGGCCATGTTGGTGGCCGCTGCGCCTTCCGGCGGATTGAAGTAGTGGTCCAGCGGCTCGGAGGCGCCGAAGTACAGCAGCGAAATACCGATACCCGACGAGAACAGCATCCCCGCCCAGGCGCCGTAGCTGAAATCCGGGGTGTCGTCCTTGCTGCCCAGTTTGAGTTTGCCGTAGGAGGAAAACGCCAGGCCCACCACAAACACCAGGTAGGCGGCGATCACCACCATGTAGTACCAGCCGAAGCTGCGCGACAACCAGGCCTGAGCGATACCCAACAATCTGCCGGCCTCTTGCGGGGCGATGATCAGAATGGCGGTCAACAACAGAATCAACGCGGTAGAGGTGTAAAACACCCAACCGTTGACCGTCACCTTCTCGGGCGGGGTCTTTATAAGAGAGGCAGAACTCATGGCACAAATGCTCCAGGCAGTGCGAGAGAAGAACACAAGGCAACACGGAACCCGACCAATCGGTTAGTTGGCAGCCGACCGGCGGGTGATATAAAGACACCCCGAAAAAAAGCCCGAACCTGCCGAAATGGCGTTGCGAATCGCTTTCGTGGCCAAAGCTGTGCGGACGTTCATCCGAAACCTGGCCCCGAGCGTCTTGCCCATTCAACACGTCCATCGAACAGCGAACCGCGCCATGCCCCACGCAGGTTTCAAGCATTTTCGGATGTCGTTTTATCGCCATTTACAAGCAGAAATAATCTGTAGGCAGCGACGATTTGTCGCAGATCTTATTCTTTGTTGATTGAACGTTCAATCAAAACAAAATAGACTGGCCCTCAATCCGATAAGCGTTTATCGCCCGTCGGAAGGCCTAAGGAGATGTGCAAGATGCCCAAGGTCGGTATGCAACCCATCCGCCGCCAACAACTGATCGAAGCCACGTTGCAAGCGGTCGATCAGGTCGGAATGGGGGACGCCAGCATTGCGCTGATCGCCCGTTTGGCCGGTGTCTCGAATGGCATCATCAGTCACTACTTTCAGGACAAGAATGGCCTGATCGCCGCCACGATGCGGTATCTGATGACCGCCCTCAGCGAGAGCGTCACCGCGCGCCGTCAGGCGCTGGCAGACAGCAGCCCACGGGCGCATCTGCAGGTGATCATCGAAGGCAACTTCGACGCCAGCCAGGTCAATGGCCCGGCAATGAAAACCTGGCTGGCCTTCTGGGCCACCAGCATGCACCAGCCGTCTTTGCACAGGTTGCAGCGGATCAACGATCACCGTCTGTATTCCAACCTGTGCTGCGAGTTCCGCCGTGTGTTGCCGCTCGAAGAGGCGCGCAGCGCCGCGCGTGGACTGGCAGCGTTGATCGACGGCTTGTGGTTGCGCGGCGCGCTGTCGGGAGACGCTTTCGACACGGCGCAGGCGCAACAGATCGCTTACGAATACATGGATTTCCAATTGGCCAAGCAGGTGAGCCAGAGCACACAGAAAACGCTCGGTACCTGAACCGCCACCGCAGTTTCAGCGCGGTGGTCGACGCCAACCACTAATGCACTTGCGAGGACACTATGGCCCGTTTCGAACTGCAAAAACTCTACATCGATGGCGCGTACTCCGACGCTGGCAGCGATGCCACTTTCGAAGCCATCAACCCGGCGAACGGTGAAGTCCTCGCCCAAGTGCAACGTGCGACCAAGGAAGACGTCGAGCGCGCCGTGGTCAGCGCTGAAAAGGGCCAGAAAATCTGGGCCGCGATGACCGCCATGGAGCGTTCGCGCATCCTGCGTCGCGCCGTCGACATCCTGCGCGAGCGCAACGATGAGCTGGCTGCTCTGGAAACCCTGGACACCGGTAAAGCCTTCTCCGAAACCAAATACGTCGACATCGTCACTGGCGCCGACGTGCTGGAATACTACGCAGGCCTGGTGCCGGCGATCGAAGGCGAGCAGATTCCGCTGCGCGACACGTCTTTTGTCTACACCCGTCGCGAGCCGCTGGGCGTGGTTGCCGGTATCGGCGCGTGGAACTACCCGATCCAGATCGCGCTGTGGAAATCCGCACCGGCCCTGGCCGCCGGTAACGCGATGATCTTCAAGCCAAGCGAAGTCACCTCGCTGACCACCCTGAAACTGGCCGAGATCTACACCGAAGCCGGCCTGCCAAACGGCGTGTTCAACGTTCTGACCGGCAGCGGCCGTGAAGTCGGCACCTGGCTGACCGAACACCCGCGCATCGAGAAAGTCTCGTTCACCGGCGGCACCGACACCGGCAAGAAAGTCATGGCCAGCGCTTCGGCCTCGTCGCTGAAAGACGTGACCATGGAACTGGGCGGCAAGTCGCCGCTGATCATCTGCGACGACGCCGACCTCGATCGTGCCGCCGACACCGCGATGATGGCCAACTTCTACAGCTCCGGTCAGGTTTGCACCAACGGTACTCGCGTGTTCGTACCGAGCCACCTGAAAGCCGCTTTCGAAGCCAAGATCGTCGAGCGCGTAGCGCGCATCCGCATCGGCAACCCGGAAGACGAAAACACCAACTTCGGCCCGCTGGTCAGCTTCGCCCACATGGAAAGCGTGCTCGGTTACATCGCCAAGGGTAAAGAAGAAGGTGCCCGCGTGCTGTGCGGCGGCGAGCGTCTGACCGACGGTGAATTCGCCAAAGGCGCCTTCGTTGCGCCGACCGTGTTCACCGACTGCACCGACGACATGACCATCGTCCGTGAAGAAATCTTTGGCCCGGTGATGGCGATCCTCTCCTACGAGACCGAAGAAGAAGTGATCCGCCGCGCCAACGACACCGACTTCGGCCTGGCCGCCGGTATCGTCACCAAAGACCTGAACCGCGCACACCGCGTGATCCATCAACTGGAAGCCGGTATCTGCTGGATCAACGCCTGGGGCGAGTCCGACGCCAAAATGCCGGTTGGCGGTTACAAGCAGTCGGGCGTGGGTCGTGAAAACGGCATCAGCTCGCTGACCAACTACACACGCATCAAATCGGTACAGGTCGAGCTGGGCGATTACGTCTCGGTGTTCTGATCTGACGCAACTCTGAAGTTGGGGCCCTTGTGGCGAGGGAGCTTGCTCCCGCTGGGCTGCGCAGCGGCCCCAACTGCAGACACCGCGTTCATCCAGACAGAACACGGTCGCAGGTTCTGCGACTGCTTCGCAGTCGAGCGGGAGCAAGCTCCCTCGCCACAGAAAGTGGCCACTCGGCGACCTGACCACATCTAAAGAGGGTGCATTCAATGTCCCAAGAATTCGATTACATCATCATCGGTGCCGGCTCGGCCGGTAACACCCTGGCGACCCGTCTGACTGAAGACGAAGGCGTCACCGTTCTGCTGCTCGAAGCAGGCGGCCCGGACTATCGTTTCGACTTCCGCACGCAAATGCCGGCTGCACTGGCATTCCCGCTGCAAGGTCGTCGCTACAACTGGGCGTACGAAACCGATCCGGAGCCACACATGGACGGTCGCCGGATGGAATGCGGTCGCGGCAAGGGCCTCGGCGGTTCCTCGCTGATCAACGGCATGTGCTACATCCGTGGCAACGCGATGGACTACGACGGCTGGGCGAAACTGCCGGGCCTGGAAGACTGGTCGTACCTCGACTGCCTGCCATACTTCCGTAAAGCGGAAACCCGCGACATCGGCCCGAACGACTACCACGGTGGCGACGGCCCGGTCAGCGTGACCACGCCGAAAGCGGGCAACAACCCGCTGTTCCACGCCATGGTCGAAGCCGGCGTGCAGGCCGGTTACCCGCGCACCGAAGACTTGAACGGCTACCAGCAGGAAGGTTTCGGCCCGATGGACCGCACCGTGACGCCGAACGGCCGTCGTGCTTCCACCGCCCGTGGCTACCTCGACGTCGCCAAAAAGCGTTCGACCCTGACCATCGTCACCCACGCCCTGACCGACAAGATCCTGTTCGAAGGCAAGCGTGCGGTCGGCGTGCGTTACCTGGTCGGTTCGGCGGAAGAGCGCGTTGAAGCCAAAGCGCGCAAGGAAGTCCTGCTGTGCTCCGGCGCCATCGCTTCGCCGCAGATTCTGCAGCGCTCCGGTGTCGGCCCGGCAAAACTGCTGGAAAGCCTCGACATCCCGGTGGTCCACGACCTGCCGGGCGTCGGTGAAAACCTGCAGGATCACCTTGAGCTGTACCTGCAATACGCCTGCACCCAACCGGTTTCCCTGTACCCGTCGCTGCTCTGGTACAACCAGCCGGCCATCGGTGCCGAGTGGCTGTTCAACGGCACCGGCATCGGCGCCAGCAATCAGTTCGAAGCCGGCGGTTTCATCCGTTCGCGTCCGGAATTCGAGTGGCCGAACATCCAGTACCACTTCCTGCCGGTAGCGATTAACTACAACGGCAGCAACGGTGTGAAAGAGCACGGCTTCCAGGCTCACATGGGCTCCATGCGTTCGCCGAGTCGTGGCCGCATCCAGTTGAAGTCCAAGGATCCGCGTCAGCACCCGAGCATCCTGTTCAACTACATGGCCACCGAGCAGGACTGGCAGGAGTTCCGTGACGGCATCCGCCTGACCCGCGAAATCATGCAACAGCCTGCACTGGACGCCTTCCGTGGCCGCGAAATCAGCCCGGGCATCGAAGTGCAAACCGATGAGCAACTGGACAAGTTCATCCGCGAGCACGCCGAAACCGCGTTCCACCCGTCCTGCTCGTGCAAGATGGGCACCGACGAGATGGCCGTAGTCGATGGCGAAGGTCGCGTGCACGGCATGCAGAGCCTGCGTGTGGTCGACGCTTCGATCATGCCGATCATCACCACCGGCAACCTCAACGCGCCGACGATCATGATGGCCGAGAAAATCGCCGACAAGATCCGTGGCCGCAAGCCACTGCCGCGTAGCACCGCAGCGTACTACGTCGCTGGCGGTGCGCCGGTGAAAGGCAAGCCGATGCGTGATATCACGCCTGTTGCTCAGTAAGACTTGATACCGCGTCACGGCTAATCGCTGGCAAGCCAGCTCCCACAGGGTTTTGCGTCGTTCACAGATATTGTGGTCACCGAGAAACCTGTGGGAGTCTGGCTTGCCAGCGATGAGGCCCTGCAAATCAGCATCCATCTCCCTGCTGCACAGTAAATCCTCCTACACCCCCTCTTCACTTGATCCTACCCCCACGCAGGCCTACTCTAGACCTCGCGCAACCGTTTCACCCCTCCCCGCCGAATCGCTTCGCCCCGCAACTCCATAACAAGGAGGTTCCCGAATGTTCGATTTTCACCCCCAGCTCAAGCAGCGCTTCGCTGCCTTGCGCACGGGCGCCGAGTTTTTTTCCCTGCGGTATGTACGCGAGTCCGGCCAGTACCTGTCGGTGCGCAAGAACGTCGCCGAGCCGCCAAGCCTGAGCCGCGACGAAGGCGCGATGCTCACTGTACGTGTCAACGGCGTCGAGGCTTACGCGGCGACCAATGACCTGTCGCAGCAAGGCCTGCAAGCCGCCCTTGAGCGCGCCGAACAACAGGCACGGCGGCTCAAGCCGCACGCGCTGCTCGACCTGCGCGATCAGCCAGTGTCGAGCGATCGCGCTGATTACTTTTCGCCCAATCTTGAGCAACCCTTCCCGTCCCTGAGCGAATGCTTCGAGCTGCTCGGCGCGGAATCCGCCTCGGTGCCAAAGGATGAGCGCCTGGTGAACTGGGAAGCGAGCATCGGCATCACCCACGTCGAGCAGATCTACCTGAGCAGCGCCGGCGCCGAATTGCGCCAGGCCCAGCGCTTCGTCTATCCGGGCCTCGACGTCACCGCCTACGACGGCAACGACAGCCAGACCCGCTCCCTCGGTCGCGAGAACTTCGGCCAACAGGGTGGCGCCGATGTGATCAGTCGTTGCGGCCTGGTCGGCGCCGGTCCGAAAGTGGCCGATCAGGCCCTGCAACTGCTGCTCGCGCCAAACACCCCGCAAGGCCCGCGCGACCTGTTGCTGATGCCAGACCAGATGATGCTGCAGATCCACGAGTCGATCGGTCACCCGCTGGAGCTGGACCGTATCCTCGGTGACGAGCGCAACTACGCCGGCACCAGTTTCGTCAAAACCAGCGACTTCGGCAGCCTGCAATACGGTTCGAAGCTGCTCAACGTGACCTTCGATCCGGACATTCCCGAAGAGCTGGCCAGCTACGGCCACGATGACGACGGGACCAAGGCCAGCAAACAATTCCTGATTCGCGAAGGCTTGCTGTTGCGGCCACTGGGCGGCGCGCTGTCGCAGTTCCGCGCAGGCCTCGATGGGGTTGCCAACAGCCGCGCCTGCGGCTGGAACCGGCCGCCGATCGACCGCATGGCCAACCTCAACATCGAGCCGGGCGATCAGTCGCTGCCGCAACTGATCAGCGCCATCGAGCACGGCATTCTGATGAGCACCAACCGTTCGTGGTCGATTGACGATGCACGCAACAAATTCCAGTTCGGTTGCGAGTGGGGTCAGTTGATCGAAAACGGTGAACTCAAGGGTGTGGTGAAAAATCCGAATTACCGGGGCATTTCCGCGCACTTCTGGAAGAGTCTGCGCGCGGTGGGCGATGCCGGCACCCGGATGGTGCTGGGCACGCCAAACTGCGGCAAGGGCGAGCCGAACCAGGTGATCCGCGTCGGCCACGCTTCGCCGGCCTGCGTATTCAGCAACGTTGATGTGTTTGGGGGAGACGCCTGATGAGCATTTCGAAGAGTCAGTCCGACGCCTTCAAGGTCATGGTCAATTGGCTGCGCGACAGCGTCCGCGAGCCGGAACAATTCACCCTCAGCTATGCCGCCGAGTCCTCGGCGTTCGTGCGTTTCAACCACGCCAAGGTGCGTCAGGCCGGGCAGGTGCAGCAAGCCGACGTCGGGCTGAAGCTGATCAATGACGGTCGCCACGCCGACCTGCACATCACCCTGTCCGGTGATCAGGAAGCCGACCTGCAACGCCTCGCCGAAGGCCTGCAACAACTGCGCGAAACCCTGCCGCTGCTGCCGCAGGATCCGTACCTGCTGCTCAACCACAATGGTTGGCAGAGCAACAACGTGCAGGAACATCCGCTGCCGGACACCGAGCAGGTGGTGGAAGAAATCTGCGCCGCCGCTGAAGGTCTGGATCTGGTCGGCTTTTATGCCGCCGGCCCGATCAGCCGTGGTTTCGCCAGTTCCTCGGGGGCGTTCGGCTGGCATCAGGCCAACAGTTTCAACTTCGACTTCAGCCTGTTCCACGACAATGGCGAAGCAGTAAAGGCCAGCTACGCCGGACACGAATGGAGCAGCGAAGGCTTCGCCCGCCGCTTCCAGCAGGCGCGCGAGCAACTGGCGTTTCTCGGTCGACCGTTGCGGACTCTGGCACCGGGGCAATACCGCGCCTACCTGGCGCCGGCCGCGCTGGAAGAAATCATGGGCATGCTCAGCTGGGGCGGTTTCTCGGCGCAGTCGATTGCCAGTAAAAGCAGCCCGCTGCAGAAGCTGTACGTCGGCGATCAGACGTTCAGTCCGCTGGTCTCGCTGGATGAGCAAGTCAGCGGTTCGTTGAGCCCGGCGTTCTCCGGCGAGGGTTATCCGCGCAGCGATCTGCGGCTGATTGTCGAAGGCAAGGCCGGTGAGCAACTGGTCGGTTCGCGCAGTGCCGCCGAATACGGCCTGACCGCCAATGGCGCCAGCGGCGGTGAAATGCCGAGTGCACTGAACATGGCGGCCGGTGATCTGTCACAGGCAGAGATCCTCAAGCAGTTGGGCACCGGGCTGTACATCAGCAACCTGTGGTACCTGAACTACTCGGATCAACCGGCGGCGCGCCTGACCGGCATGACTCGCTTCGCAACTTTCTGGGTCGAGAACGGCGAGATTCAGGCGCCGGTCAGCACCATGCGCTTCGACGACAGCGCCTACAGCCTGCTGGGTTCGCAGCTGGAAGCATTGACCGCCGAGCGTGAGTTGCTGCTGTCGGCGAGCACGTACAGCCAGCGCAATACGTCGTCGGCGTTGCTGCCGGGAGCGCTGGTCAGCCGACTGACCTTGACCCTGTAACTGAAAACCTCCAGTACCCCCAAGGATCAAGTGCTGGAGTGGACCCTGTGGCGAGGGGATTTATCCCCGATGGGTCGCGTAGCGGCCCCGCTTTTAAAATCAAATGCAGGGGACTGCTGCGCAGTCCATCGGGGATAAATCCCCTCACCACAGGGTTTCTTCACGACAAGCCATTTGGATCAACCACCCACCCGAGGTTCCATGCCCACACGCCCGCCTCTCGACGCCATCACCGCCCGCTGGTTGCCGTGGGTCGTCGCCATTGCGTTCTTCATGCAGTCCCTCGACGGGACCATCCTCAACACCGCCCTGCCGGCCATGGCCCGGGATCTGGCCGAAGACCCGTTGCGCATGCAAGGCGTGGTCATCGCCTACATGCTCACTGTGGCCTTGCTGATTCCGGCCTCGGGCTGGATCGCCGACCGCTTCGGCACCAAGAAGATCTTCTTCGGCGCGATCCTGCTGTTCAGTTTCGGCTCGCTGCTTTGTGCGTTATCCAGCACCTTGACCATGCTGGTGGGTGCGCGGGTGATTCAGGGTCTGGGCGGCGCGTTGATGCTGCCGGTCGGACGGCTGGTGGTGCTGCGCGCTTACCCGCGTTCGGAGCTGGTACGGATCATGGGTTTCATCACCATTCCCGGCCTGCTCGGCCCGTTGATCGGCCCGACCATGGGCGGCTGGATGGTGCAATACCTGACGTGGCACTGGATCTTCCTGATCAACCTGCCGGTCGGTGTTCTCGGCTGCTACGCGGTGTGGAAATTCATCCCCGACCTGCGCGGCAGCGAGCGCACGCGCTTCGACAGCCTTGGTTTCCTGCTGTTTGGCGCGGCGATGATCCTGATCACCATCGCCATGGAAGGTCTGGGTGAACTGCACTTGCCGCATCTGCGAGTGATGTTGCTGCTGTTCGGCGGTCTGGCCTGTCTGGCGGCGTACTGGCTGCGCGCTGGGCGTGTCGAAAATCCGCTGTTCGCCCCGTCGTTGTTCAAGACGCGAACCTTCGCGGTGGGGATCATCGGCAACCTGTTCGCCCGCCTGGGCAGCGGCGCCCTGCCGTTCCTTGTGCCATTGTTGCTGCAGGTGGCGCTGGGTTATTCGCCGTCGCAAGCGGGGATGAGCATGTTGCCGCTGGCTGCAGCGGCGATGTTTGCCAAGTGGATGGCGCGACCGCTGATCGAACGCCTCGGCTATCGCATCGTGCTCACCGGCAACACCCTGGCGCTGGGGATCATGCTGGCGAGCATGGGCCTGGTCAGCGAGCAGACGCCTTATTGGCTGCTGCTGTGCCTGCTGGCGGTTCTCGGCGCGATCAACTCGTTGCAATTCACCGCGATGAACACCGTGACCCTGATCGACCTCGACGACGCCAGCGCCAGCAGTGGCAACAGCTTGCTGTCGGTGGTGGCGCAATTGTCGCTGAGTCTGGGCGTGGCCTGTGCCGGCGCATTGCTTGGTGGGTTTACGGCGGAGATCGGCAACGACGGCGTGGAAACCGTGCTCGGGGCGTTCCAGCTGACGTTTGTTACCGTCGGGGTGATGGCGATGCTGGCGGCGACGATCTTCTCGCAACTGTCGAAAGAGGACGGCCGCCGGGTCAAACGCCCGGATGAACATCCCGACGAACACATCGAACACTGAACAAACAGTGAATGCTTTTTTGTGGCGAGGGAGCTTGCTCCCGCTGGACTGCGCAGCAGTCCCCCGCTTTTTGAATTGAAGAGCGGGGCCGCTTCGCGCCCCAGCGGGAGCAAGCTCCCTCGCCACAGTTGAATCTCTTCCCATGAGTTTCAGGCACTGTTCGTCCAGAACTTTCGAGGAAAGTGGCACGGGGCTGCTACACTGCGCGACATTTTGTTTTGCAGGCCAGTCCCGTGACCACCATCGCCACCGCTTTTAATACTCTGCCGCTGTCCGCCGCCATGCTGGCTAACCTCGAATCCCTCGGTTACGCCCAGATGACGCCGATCCAGGCGCAGAGCTTGCCGGTGATCCTCAAGGGGATGGACCTGATCGCCCAGGCCAAGACCGGCAGCGGCAAGACCGCCGCGTTCGGCATCGGCCTGCTCAACCCGATCAACCCGCGCTACTTCGGTTGCCAGGCGCTGGTGATCTGCCCGACCCGTGAGCTGGCCGACCAGGTCGCCAAGGAAGTCCGGCGTCTGGCCCGTGCCGAAGACAACATCAAGGTCCTGACCCTGTGCGGCGGCGTGTCGTTCGGCCCGCAGATCGCTTCGCTGGAGCACGGCGCGCACATCATCGTCGGCACCCCGGGGCGTATTCAGCAGCACCTGCGCAAGGGTTCGCTGGTGCTCGACGGTCTGAACACGCTGATCCTCGACGAAGCCGACCGCATGCTCGACATGGGCTTCTACGACGCCATCGAAGACATCATCGAAAAGACCCCGGCACGCCGTCAGACCCTGCTGTTCTCCGCCACGTACCCGGTGGGCATCAAGCAACTGGCGTCGAAATTCATGCGCGATCCGCAAACGGTGAAAGCCGAGGCGTTCCACGATGACACGCAGATCGAGCAGCGTTTCTACGAGATTTCCCCGGAAGAGCGCATGAGCGCAGTGACCAAAGTCCTGCACCACTTCCGCCCGGCTTCCTGCGTGGCGTTCTGCTTCACCAAGCAGCAAGTGCAGGAAACCGTTGACCACCTGACCTCCAAAGGCATTTCCGCCGTCGGCCTGCATGGCGATCTGGAACAGCGTGACCGTGACCAGGTGCTGGCGATGTTCGCCAACCGCAGTACGTCGGTGCTGGTCGCCACCGATGTCGCCGCCCGTGGTCTGGATATCGATGCGCTGGACATGGTGATCAACGTCGAGCTGGCCCGCGATTCGGAAATCCACATTCACCGCGTTGGCCGTACCGGTCGTGCCGGCGAGAAAGGCATCGCGGTCAGCCTCGTTGCGCCGTCCGAAGCGCATCGCGCGCAAGCCATCGAACAGTTGCAGAAAGCTCCGCTGAACTGGGATCAGGTCGATAACCTCAAGTCCCAGGGCGGCGCCCCGCTGCAGCCACCGATGAGCACCCTGTGCATCGCCGGCGGGCGTAAAGACAAAGTGCGTCCGGGCGACATCCTCGGCGCACTGACTGGCGACGCCGGCATCCCGGGCGCCCAGGTCGGCAAGATCGCGATCTTCGACTTCCAGTCGTATGTCGCCGTTGAACGCACCGTGGTCATGCAGGCGTTGCAGCGCCTGAACAACGGCAAGATCAAGGGCCGTTCGCTGCGCGTTCGCGTTTTGTAAACGGTCTACCATCCAAAGTAGATCCCTGTGGGAGCGAGCTTGCTCGCGAATGCAATCTGTCAGTCGACACATATGTTGAATGACACACCGCTTTCGCGAGCAAGCTCGCTCCCACAGTTAGTTTTGTGGTGAACAACGTGAGGACACCGTTTTGCGCTCTACCGAAGTCGTGATCATTGGCGCTGGCGCCGCAGGGTTGATGTGTGCACTGACCGCCGCCGGGCGTGGGCGTCAGGTGTTGCTGCTCGATCATGCGAACAAGGCCGGCAAGAAAATCCTGATGTCCGGTGGTGGTCGCTGCAATTTCACCAACATGTACACCGAGCCGGGCAATTTCCTCTCGGGTAACCCGCATTTCTGCAAATCGGCACTGGCGCGCTACACCCAGTGGGATTTCATCGGCATGGTCGCCAAGCACGGCGTGCCGTATCACGAGAAGAAACTCGGTCAGCTGTTCTGCGATAACAAATCCAGCGACATCCTCGGCATGCTGCTCGATGAGTGCGATCAGGTCGGCGTCGAGCTGCACCTCGACACCTCGATCCAGACCATCGAAAAGGTCGAAAGCGGTTACCTGCTCGACACCACCCTCGGCCAGGTTCAGTGCCAATCGCTGGTGATCGCCACGGGGGGGCTGTCGATCCCGACGCTGGGTGCCACCGGTTTCGGTTATCAGGTCGCCAAACAATTCGGCCATGAACTGCTGCCGACTCGCGCCGGACTCGTGCCGTTCACCATCACCGATCAGCTCAAGGAATTGTGCACCGAGCTGTCCGGTACCTCGGTGGATTGCCTGGTGAGCTGCAACGACCAGAGCTTTCGCGAAAACATCCTGTTCACCCATCGTGGCCTCAGCGGCCCGGCGATTCTGCAGATCTCGTCGTTCTGGGAGCCGGGCGACATCGTAGAGATCAATCTGCTGCCGGATCACGACACTGCGGCATGGCTGCAACAGCAAGTGGCCGAGCGCCCGAACAGCGAACTGAAAACCCTGCTCGGCGAGATCTTCACCAAGAAGATGGCCAACCTGCTGGCGGACAATTGGTTCATGTCCAAACCGATGAAGCAGTACACCCACGCCGAACTGGCGCAGATCGCCGACAAAGTCGGCAGCTGGAAAGTTGTCCCGGCCGGCACCGAAGGCTATCGCACCGCCGAGGTCACGCTGGGTGGCGTCGACACCCGCGAGGTGTCGTCCAAGACCATGGAATCGCTGAAAAGCCCGGGCCTGTATTTTGTCGGCGAAGTGCTCGACGTCACCGGGCATCTGGGCGGTTTCAACTTCCAGTGGGCCTGGGCTTCCGGCTACGCCGCCGCGCAATACGTCTGATACACCACAAATCAAACTTTGGGAGCAGCTCTTGTAGCGAGGGAGCTTGCTCCCGTTGGGCTGCGAAGCAGACCCAAAACCGTGAATCGCGGTTAACCTGAAGTAACGCATTGACTGGATTTACGACTGCTGCGCAGCCGAGCGGGAGCAAGCTCCCTCGCCACAGGTATAAATCACTTCTTTACCCAAACGCTTGTAAGGAACACTTTTTGCTGTCAGATGTGATCGGCGCCATTGCGTCGGCGTCATTACTGGCTCAATTTAGCGGCATCGCCTCGGAAGGCCTTCGCACTTCATGTCCTCGACCTCGTTTCGTCAGTCTTTGCGGCGCCTGTGGGCGCTGGATAAATTCAGCTACAGCGTGCGGGTGTTCATCGCCCTGACCGGCAGCATGGCGCTGTGCTGGTATCAGGATGAAATGGGCCTGCTGATCCCGTTGTTCCTCGGGATCATCGCCAGCGCCCTGGCCGAGACCGACGACAGCTGGCAGGGCCGCCTCAACGCCCTCGCCGTGACACTGGTGTGTTTCAGTATCGCCGCGCTGTCGGTGGAGCTGCTCTTCCCCTACCCCATCGTGTTCGCCATCGCCCTGGCACTGGCCAGTTTCGGCCTGACCATGCTCGGCGCACTCGGCGAGCGTTACGGCGCGATTGCCTCGGCGACGTTGATTCTGTCGGTCTACACCATGATCGGCGTGGATCAGCGCGGCGGCGCGGTCACCGATTTCTGGCACGAACCGATGCTGCTGGTGGCGGGTGCCGCGTGGTACGGCCTGCTGTCGGTGCTGTGGCAGGCGATGTTTTCCAACCAGCCGGTGCAGCAGAGTCTGGCGCGGCTGTTCCGTGAACTGGGTTTCTACCTGAAGCTGAAAGCCTCGCTGTTCGAGCCGATCCGCCAACTGGACGTCGAAGGCCGACGGCTGGAACTGGCGCAGCAAAACGGTCGCGTGGTCGCCGCGCTGAACAGTGCCAAGGAAATCATTCTGCACCGGGTCGGCAACGGCCGTCCGGGTTCGAAAGTCAGCCGTTATCTGAAGCTGTATTTCCTCGCCCAGGACATTCACGAACGCGCCAGCTCCTCGCACTATCCGTACAACGCGCTGGCCGATGCGTTCTTCCACAGCGATGTGCTGTTCCGCTGCCAGCGTTTGTTGCGCCAGCAGGGCAAGGCCTGCCGCGCATTGGCCGAATCGATCCAGATGCGCCAGCCGTTCGTCTACGACGCCAGTTTTGCCGAAGCACTGACTGACCTCGATGCCTCCCTTGAACACCTGCGCATCCAGAGCAATCCGGCGTGGCGCGGCCTCCTGCGCTCGCTGCGTGCCCTGGCAGCCAACCTCGGCACCCTCGACCGTTTGCTCAGCGATGCGAGCAACCCCGACGCCTTGGCGGACGCCACCGACAGCAGCCTGCTCGATCGCTCGCCGCGCAACCTCAAGGACGTGTGGATTCGCCTGCGTACGCAACTGACACCGACGTCCTTGCTGTTCCGTCACGCCCTGCGCCTGCCGCTGGCGTTGAGTATCGGCTACGGCATGGTGCACCTGATTCACCCGTCGCAGGGTTACTGGATCATACTCACCACGCTGTTTGTCTGCCAACCGAACTACGGCGCGACCCGGCGCAAACTCGGGCAGCGGATTCTCGGCACCGCCATCGGCCTGACCGTGGCCTGGGCACTGTTCGATCTGTTCCCCAGCCCGCTGGTGCAGTCGTGCTTCGCGATCGCCGCCGGGGTGGTGTTCTTTACCAACCGCACCACGCGCTACACCCTGGCGACCGCCGCGATCACGATCATGGTGCTGTTCTGCTTCAACCAGATCGGCGATGGCTACGGGCTGTTCCTGCCGCGCCTGTTCGATACCCTGCTCGGCAGCCTGATCGCCGGCCTGACGGTGTTCCTGTTCCTCCCGGACTGGCAGGGTCGACGCCTGAACAAGGTGCTGGCCAACACCCTGACCTGCAACAGCATCTACCTGCGCCAGATCATGCAGCAATACGCTGCCGGCAAGAGCGACGACCTCGCCTATCGCCTGGCCCGGCGCAACGCACACAACGCCGACGCGGCGCTGTCGACCACCTTGGCCAACATGCTGATGGAGCCGGGGCATTTCCGGAAGGAAGCGGATGTCGGTTTCCGCTTTCTGGTGCTGTCGCACACCTTATTGAGTTATCTGTCAGGGCTCGGCGCACACAGGGAAACCCAATTGCCAGCCGATGTGCGTGAGCATTTGATTGAGGGTGCCGGGGTGAAGCTGGCCGCGAGCATCGACGAAATCGCCCAGGGCCTGGCGAACAAGCAGCCGGTGGCGATTCAGAGTGACGAAGAGGAAGCGCTGGCCAATGAGCTGGAGCAGATGCCGGACGAGATCGATGAAGGGCAGCGGTTGGTGCAGACGCAACTGGCGTTGATCTGCCGGCAGTTGGGGCCATTGCGCACGTTGGCGGCGCATCTGATCAAGGACACCAGCGAGGCTTAAGGTGACCGGACTGGCCCCATCGCTGGCAAGCCAGCTCCCACATTGACTTGTGCACGCCGCAAAACCTGTGGGAGCTGGCTTGCCAGCGATGAGGGCATCAGCAACAACACAACTCTGGTATCAGATGCTCACATTCCATGCTGCCTCAGCAACTTGTCATAACTTCCATCCGCCTTCATCGCCGCAATCGCCTTATCAAACCCGGCCACAATCTGCTCATGCTGCGGATTCTTCAGACTCACCAGAATATGCAGGCTGTTCTCGCTCAACGGCTTGGGCAGGAACTCCACGGCGTTGCGCACTTTGGCTGATTCACGGGCCAGGTAATAGCGCGCGACGTATTCATCTTCCAGGGTCAACTTGACCCGATCCGCCGCGAGCATGCGCACGGCCATGGCGAAGTTATGCACAGGGACTTTCTCCAGCGCGGTATCGGCATCGAACGCCTGCGAGTAGGCATAACCGCGCACCACCGCCACCGGGTAGGTGTGCAGTTGTTCCAGGCTGCTGTAGTCCAGCGGCGTGTCTTTGCGCTTGAGAAAGCGGATGCGATTGAGCAGGTATTCGCCAGAGAACTGGCCGATTTTGGTCCGTTCGTCGTTGTACCAGGCGTTGACCAGCACGTCATATCGTCCTTCGCCCACCCCCAGCAGCGCCCGCGCCCACGGCACCTGCTCGTAGTCGCTGGCATAACCGGCCCGCGCCAGCGCGGTGCTGACGATGTCGGTGGCCAGGCCACCGTTGACCAGCGTGTCGTCGGTAAAGGGTGGCCAGATATCGAACACCAGCCGCAACTTGTCCGCTGCGGCGGTTTGGGCCAGCAAGAGCAATCCGATCAAAGCAAAGGCTCGATGCAGTCGCGGCATGCTTGAAAATCCTTAGCGGGCGGGCTGCCCGGCGTGTTTTCAGTCAAAACCTAAAGGCCCCTTACCGGCGAAACCCAGGCCCTAACATTAGCTCATTGAAGCCAGTGCACAGCGCTTTCCAGCAGATTACACAAAGCAGCGAAGGTCGCGAGAAAGGAATGATGGCATTTTGACCTTTGTCACAGACTGTTCCGCCATACAGACATCCAGGGCCTGTGCGCTTAGTATCGGGCGACGGATTTCAAGGAGTCGGAAGATGACAATCGAGTGGATCTGCAAGCATCACAGCGATCTGGGCAAAGAACAGTTGTACGCGTTGCTGAAACTGCGCTCGGACGTATTTGTGGTCGAACAGAAATGCGCCTACCCGGACCTCGATGGCCAGGATCTGGACGGCGACACCCATCACCTCATGGGTTGGGAAGATGATCAACTGTTGGCCTATCTGCGCCTGCTCGATCCCGAGTCCCAGGGCGGTGACGTGGTGATCGGGCGCGTGATCATAGCGCCGCAGGGCCGTGGCAAAGGGCTGGGGCATGTGATGATGGAACACGCGTTGAAACAGGCCGAGAAGCATTGGCCGCAGGTGCCGATCTATCTGTCGGCGCAGGCGCATTTGCAGGGGTATTACGGCAGGTACGGGTTTAAGCCGGTGGGTGAGGAATACCTGGAGGATGACATTCCGCACATAGGCATGCGTCGTCTTTGAGGCCCTCATCGCTGGCAAGCCAGCTCCCACAGGTTCAGCGGTTGTCCACAATAACTGTATTCGCTGGAGATCCTTGTGGGAGCTGGCTTGCCAGCGATTGTGTCAGCTCAGACACCGCAGGACTCAGGGATACTCCAGCACAGCCTTGATCTGCCGCAGATTACGCTCGATCCACCCGCGATCGATCGCCCCCCATTCGCGAATCCGATAGCGCCCGGCATGGTTGCGCGCGCCCTCTTCCTGCTCGAACTCACAGACGATATCCAGATCGGCCAGCGCCGCGATGGTGTCCTGCGCCGTGCGCCGGGGCATGCCGGTCACTTCGGTCAGCGCCGGGACGCTTGGGGCCAGGCCACTGTCGATCAGGTAGGCCACGTACAGGCGCCGGTAAAAGCTGCTTTTGGTCTTGCTGACGTCCATGCATGGGCTCCGTTAATTAAAAGATCAAAAGATCGCAGCCTTCGGCAGCTCCTACAAATCGCGCCACGTCAGGTACACCCGCAGATCGAACTCGACCTGGTGATACCCCGGCAGCATGTGTTCGCACAATTTGTAGAAAGCCTTGTTGTGATCCGATTCCTTGAAGTGCGCCAGTTCATGCACGACGATCATCTTCAGAAACTCGGGCGCCGCCTCCTTGAACAACGAGGCGATGCGAATCTCTTTCTTGGCCTTGAGCTTGCCGCCCTGCACCCTTGAGACCGTGGTGTGCAGGCCCAGCGCGCGGTGCGTCAGGTCGAGGCGGTTGTCGAACAGCACCTTGTCGATGGCCGGCGCGTTGCGCAGGTATTCCTGCTTCAGGTCCAGCGCGTAGCTGTACAGCGCCTTGTCGCTCTGCACATCGTGACGCCCCGGATAGCGTTGGCTCAGGTAGTCACCCAGTCGCTGTTCGGCGATCAGTTGGCGCACCTGATCCTGCAATTGTGCGGGATAGGCCTGGAGGTATTTCAACGCAGTCATGGACACGGCAACACGGTTCGAAAAGAGCGCCAGTGTAGCGAATTCAAACCGGCAGCGCGCTCCAGTCAAACGGTTTGGCAAAGCTGACGGCGTCCTCGGAGGTCAGTGGACGTGCCACCAGGAAACCCTGCACGTATTCGCAGCCATGCGCCTGTAGCCATTGATACTGTTCGATGGTTTCCACACCTTCGGCGATCACCAGCAAGCCATATTGTTTACACAGATTGATCACGTTGCTGACCAGCGCCGCGTCGCGCGTCGAATCCGGCAGCCGCGCAATCAGGTGTCGATCCAGCTTGAGCGTATCCAGTTCCAGATCACGCAGGTGCGCCAGCGAACACGGCCCCGAACCAAAATCATCCAAAGCCACCCGTACCCCGAGATTGCGCAGCAAACGCAGCTGTTTGCGGGTCTCGTCGGGGTTGTGCATCAGCGCGTCTTCGGTGATTTCCACCTCCAGTTGCCGTGGCTGCAGCGCGTGCCGCTCCAGCACCTGACGCAACTCGGTGACCAGGTTCGGCAGACCGAACTGGGTGTTGCTCAAACTCACACCGAGCACCAGATCCTCGGCAAACAGGGTTTCCCAGGCTTTGCGCTGGCCGGCGCCGCGATGATAGATCCAGCTGCCGAGCCGACTGATCAGCCGCGCCTCTTCCAGTAACGGCAGGAACAGCCCCGGCGGCACATCGCCGACGCTCGGGTGCTGCCAGCGCAGCAGCGCCTCGAAACCGCGGATCTGCCCGCTGTCGATCGCCACTTGCGGCTGATACACCAGATTGAAATCGCGGTTCTCGATGGCGTTGCGCACGCTTTCCTCAAGCATCAGCCGCGAGCGGGCGCGACCGTTCATTTCGTGATCATAAAAACGATACTGCTGACGCCCGGCGCGCTTCGCCTCATACATGGCGATGTCCGAGGCGCGCAGCAAGCCGTCGAGGTTAGAACCGCAGTCCGGGTAGGTGGCGATGCCGATACTCGCGCCGAGGGCAATATCCAATCCCTCGATCTGCTGACAGACCGATACCCGTTCGATGAGCTTCTCGGCAATCTTCGCTGCCTGCTCGGGAAACTCCAGATCGAGCAGCGCGGTGAACTCATCACCGCCCATGCGCGCCAGAATGTCGAACGGCCGCAGACAGGCTTTCAATTGCTCGGAGACCCAGCGCAGCACCCGGTCTCCGGCATCATGACCAAGGGAATCATTGACCCGTTTGAAGCCATCGAGATCCAGATAAAGCAGCACCCAACTGCTGTCGCTGCGCTCACCGCGCAACAGCAGGTTTTCCACCGTCTGATAAAAACCCCGGCGATTGAGCAGACCGGTCAACGGATCGGTGACCGCTTGAAATTCCAGCTGCTGATGCAGGTGACGCACCACCGACATGTCCAGCACCGTCACCACCATCGCCCGCTGCTCGGCGGGCAACGGCGCACAGGACAACGCCACCGGCACTTGCTGCCCCGGCGCCGTGCGCAACAGCGCGTCGTGCAGACGCAACGTCTCGCCGCGCTTGTAGCCGGCCAGCAACTCGGAATCGGCCCACAGCGGAATGTGTGGTTTCTGCAGGAAATCGAGAAACTCCTTGCCCTCCAGCTCCTTCACCGGCGCGTTGAGCAATCGCGAAATCGCCGGGTTGGCGAAGCGGATCAAGCCGTCTTCACCGAGCACCAGAATGCCTTCCGCCGCGTTATCCAGCACCGAGGCATTGAAGGCCCGCGCGACCTCCAGATCATGACTCAGGCGCTGCAAGGCGCGGCGGTTGCGCTGGTGTTCGAGCAACGCCTGGACTTTCGGTTTGAGGATCTGCGGATCGAACGGCTTGAACAGGTAATCCACCGCGCCACTGGCATAGCCCTTGATCACGGCATCCTGCGATTGTTCGTTGGCGGTGAGGAAAATGATTGGCGTGAGGCGTGTGCGCTGGCTGCCGCGCATCAGTCGCGCGACTTCAAAACCGTCCATGCCCGGCATCTGCACATCCAGCAGCACCAGATCGACGTCGTGTTCAAGCAGCAAATTGAGCGCCTCGAAGCCGGAGGCGGCGGTCATGACGTGCCAATCCTGACGCTGCAGCAACGCGCGCATGCTGATCAGGTTTTCAGGGTAATCATCAACGATCAAAAGGACAGAGCTGCCTTCACCTGGCTGGGGTTGCGCGCATTCCATGCTGCTTCTCTTGTCGGGACATCTCTTGTCGGACTATCGGCCGGTTTCTCGTGAAAACCGTACAGTTACTGAGCCATCACTCTAGTCGCGGATCTGTGAAAGCAGAAGCTGTCACGCCGCCATCATTTAGCCAAAGCGGCGACTTACCGACTAACGGTCACCCCTGCAGCCCCCGAAAACCGGCGCAGATGGCATTTCGACAGGATGTTGACGCCAATCATCTGCCAAACGGGCGTTAACAAAAAACTCCTCTACGCTTATAACTGCCGCCCGAAAAGGCGCGGGCTAGAGCTTCTGGCACTCGCGTTCAGGATGAATTGAGTGGAAGAACCGACATGATCGATCTCGCAACCTGGAACCTCAGCGTTCCCGTCGGCAGTCCGCCGTACACCGTCGAAACCTCCAAACTGGTGAATGGCTTCAAGGATCAGTACTTCCATTCCGACACCGGCACGCTGTTTTTCTGGTCACCGGTGACCGGGTCAAAAACCGAAAACGCCATCTACCCGCGCACCGAACTGCGCGAAACCTTCAGCAACGGCACCTTGCGCAACTGGTACTACCCGGATGCGGACAACACCCTGCGCGCGACCCTCGCGGTGAACAAGGTGCCCAGCTCCGGCAAGATCGTCATCGGCCAGATCCACGCCTATGAAAGCCAGCGCCCGATGGTCAAGCTCGAATACCAGTACAAGGAAAAAACCCAGAACGGCAACCTGGTGATCAAGGTCCGCATGCACCCCGACGACAAGGAAAGCCGCGTCATTACCCTCGCCACCGGCATCAAGCTGGACAACGAATTCAACTACCTCATCCACTTGAGCCCCGGCGGTGCGCTCGGCGTGAGCGCGGCGGGTTACCAGTGGGATTCACAGATCAGCGCGACCTGGCGCAACAAGCCGCTGTACTTCAAGGCCGGGGTGTATGTGCAGGACAACACCGGGTATACCAATGAGGGTGGGCAGGTGACGTTTACCAAACTCGACATCGATCACAACAAATAATCCCTCTATAGACACTGTGCCTGTGGCGAGGGAGCTTGCTCCCGCTGGACTGCGCAGCAGGCCCCGCTTTTTTAGGGCCGCTCGTCCCAGCGGGAGCAAGCTCCCTCGCCACAGCTTATTTGTCACTCGCCAGACTTTTTTAAACACCAGTGTTTAAAGGCTCCCCCTTACGTCGGGATGTCAATTTTAATAAATAAACCCGTCCCCTTTTCTTACTTTCCGAAATATAAAATAAAAAAAATAACGCGAAAGAATATATAGAACTGTCATTTCTGACAGGTCACACGAGCGCGAACTTGTTCCATCATCGTGTACAAGCGCCGCCGTCTTCCTAGCGGCGCCTCAATACGTTTAGATAATCATCAAGGAGAACATGATATGGCACAAACACCAGTAATTTATGGAAATGGTGGTACCGGATGTGGCCCAACTCCACGGTTGTGGGGCACGGCAGAACCCAATCACTCGGTCAGAATTATCCAAGCCAATACTGGCGTACAATATGGACAAGGAATAGCAGGCCCCGATGGTCAATGGGCTATCGACGTGGATCTCTCGACTGACCAGTGGCTTACAATTCATGCCCAGTCCTATACACAAAAAGATAATCTCAGTACTTACTCACCTTATAGTGCACCTATAAGTATACAAAAGTAACATGGGCGTTGTACCGAAGTTATAAAAAACC